>DATHGS010000460.1:0-3195 GCA_035490155.1 Candidatus Methylomirabilota bacterium
GGGTCGACGGTGTCGACCGTCTGCCGGAACTGCTGGCCAACGATCTCGACGAGCTCGCCGCCGGTCTCGGAATGCCGGCCGATCTCGTCCGGGTCCTGGGGGCGATCCCCTCCTACTACCTGCGTTACTACTACCAGTTCGATGACGTCCTCGCCGAACAGCTGACCGACGGCCACGAGACGCGCGCCGAGGAGGTCATCGACATCGAGAACCGCCTCCTCGAGATGTACCGCGACCCGCACCTCGCCGAGAAGCCGGCGCTCCTCGCGGATCGCGGCGGCGCGTTCTACAGCGAAGCCGCCGCCCAGCTGATCGCCTCGCTCCACGACGACGCGGGCGACATCCAGGTGGTCAACGTCCGTAACGATGGCGCCCTGCCGGACCTGCCGGACGACGCCGTCGTCGAGATCCCGGCCCGGGTCGACCGCGAGGGCGCTCATCCGCTCCCGCTGGCGCCGCTCGCACCGGAGATGCGCGGCCTCGTCCAGCAGGCGAAGGCCTACGAGGAGCTCGCGATCGCGGCCGCCCGCACAGGCGATCGCGACGTCGCGCTCCGGGCCCTCCTGGCCAACCCACTGGTCGGGCGCTGGGAGATCGCCGACCGCCTCCTCACCGAGATCCTCGCCGCAAACCGGGCCCACTTGCCGCGGTTCGCCGCCATCTGATTCCCAGACGCTTGCACCGTCCCGGGCTGGACGGCGCCTGCTGACCGGTCTGATGGAGAGCCGGGGTCAGGACAAATAGTCCGATTTCGAACGGCCGTGGAAATCACTTGCCGGCGCCTCAATACTCCGGATTCGGACTCCGGATTCGGAGGATCAGGCGGAATCCAAGTGACTTTGGCGGGCGTTCGAAATCGGACGAATTTCACACACCCTGGGCTCCCACCTTTTCAAGACCCGGGTATCAGCGCAGCCGAACTGTCACGCCGCCGTAGCCTCGCTCGTCCCTTCCCGCAGAGCCGAATCGCCCCCGCATGGCATGCTGTGGCCTGACCTTCCCCTCCGGAGCACCCGTGAACGAGATTCCGCGCGTCGCCTCTCGCCAGCCGCCCCGCGAGCGCACCCAGCCCTCGGCTGCGGGGATGATCGCAATCGTCATCTGGGTCTTGTTTGCCGGACTCGGGTTCGTCCTCGCCGCCGGTTCCGTCGCGGCCTTCAGCAGCCTGTCGGCGAACCTCGATCCTCCGACCGCTCTGGACAAGCTCGGGTTCCAGGAGGAATCGATCATCTATGACCGGACCGGCACCGTCGAGCTGGCCCGGTTCGGTGCCACGACGCGGTCTGTCGTGGCGTTCAAGGACATCCCACCGATCGCGATCGACGCGCAGACCGCGGTCGAGGACAAGACCTTCTGGGATAACAGCGGATTCGATCCGGCGGCGATCATCTCGGCCGGCATCGACAGCCTGCGCGGCAAGGCCCGCGGGGCGTCGACGATCACCCAGCAGCTGGTCCGCCAGCGGCTCCTGCCCGCTGATCTCGTGCAGGATCCTGCGCGCCAGGCTGAGCGGAAGCTGAAGGAGATCATCCAGTCGATCCGGCTGACGGAGGCGTTCCCGGGGATCGACGGCAAGCAGCAGATCATCACGGCCTACCTGAACCAGAACTACTACGGCAACCAGGCCTATGGGATCAAGGCGGCCGCCCAGGTCTACTTCGGCGTGTCGGATCTCCACAAGCTCACCCTCGCCCAGGCCGCGATCCTCGCCGGCCTGCCGAAGTCGCCGTCGAGCTACGACCTCGTCCAGAACGCAGTCGAGGAGTGCTCCACCTTCGTCCCTCCCGATGACAACGGCGCCTGCACCGACGGCAAGCCCACGATCCTGGTGGTGCCCGACGACAGCGAGGTCGTCCAGCGCCGCAACCAGATCCTCGGTCTGCTCGAGGATGGCCGGACGCCCCTGTCGGGTACCCAGTACAGCCAGGCCGACTTCGAGGCTGCCAAGCTTGAAAAGGTCGTCCTCGCGCCGCAGACGACGCCGCAATGGATCGCACCTCACTTCGTCTGGGCCGTCCAGACGGAGCTCACGACAAAGCTCTGCGGTGAAGGCGTCCCGACGTGCGCTGTCCTCGCCTCGGGCGGGCTGCGGATCACCTCCACGCTCGACGCGAAGATCCAGAAGATCGCCGAGAAGTGGGTCCAGGCGGCGGCCATCGTGCCGAACGACCCGAATCCGGATCGGGCAGCAAAAGCGCTTGGCTTCAAGAACGGCG
Source organism: Candidatus Methylomirabilota bacterium (assembly GCA_035490155.1). Taxonomy (GTDB): domain Bacteria; phylum Chloroflexota; class Limnocylindria; order Limnocylindrales; family CSP1-4; genus CF-46. The sequence continues at coordinate 2,217 of DATHGS010000460.1, forward strand.
CCGAGCCGTGGATGAAGAACCTCCGCGGCCGGCAGATCCGCAACGGCGCCCTCGTCGCCCTTGACTACCAGACCGGCGAGCTCATTGCCTACGTCGGCAGCGCGAACTACTACGCGGCCAAGAGCACCTCGAAATTCCAGGCCAAGTACGACGTCGTCGGCAGCGGTTATCGCCAGCCCGGATCGGCCTTCAAGCCGTTCAATTACCTGACCGCCATCGACGACGGCAAGCTGCGGGCGTCGACGATGCTCATGGACGCCTCGACGGATTTCGGCGGCAACTACTCGCCGGCCGACGCGGACAACCTGGAGCGTGGCCCGGTTCGTGTTCGGACCGCCCTCCAGTTCTCGCTCAACATCCCGTCCGTCAAGACGATGGAGATCAACACCCCCGACCGCGTCTTCGCCCGCGCCCAGGAATTCGGGATGCGGTTCAAGACGCAGACGACCCAGGCCGGCCTGTCGCTCGCCCTGGGCGTCCAGGAGGTCCGACCGGTGGATCTCGTGACTGCCTACGGCACGCTCGCCAACGGCGGCGAATACATCGGCCACACGACGATCCTCGCGATCAAGAACACGTCCGGCCAGCCCGTCGTCACGATCGAGCCCCCGGCGGGCGCAAAGGTCGCGACCCCGCAGGCCGCCTATATCGTGACGGACATCCTGGCCGGCAACACCAATCCCAAGGTCAATCCGTTCTGGGGCAAGTTCGAGATCGACAACAGCAAGGGACAGCGCCGGCCGGCGACCCTGAAGACCGGCACGAACAACGACGCCAAGGATCTCAACGCCTACGGCTTCATCGCGCCACCGACCGCGGACGGGCGCGCCGCGGGCGAACACGCACTCGCCGTGGGGGCATGGAACGGCAACAGCGACAACTCGGTCGTGTCGCCGAACCGGCCCGTCTTCTCGATCGACGTGACGACCTTCGTCTGGCAGGGCTTCCTGGCCGAGGCCACGAGGACCTGGGCGATCAA
>DATHGS010000461.1:0-6370 GCA_035490155.1 Candidatus Methylomirabilota bacterium
CGCCGTTGCCGCCCAGCAGCGTGACGACGTCCGACCACCGATCCGCGGTCGCCGGGACGACCTCGATCGAGTCCACCGCCAACGTCATGCCCCTGCGGCGGCCAGGCTCTCGTCGATCGTCCGCACGGCGAGGTCCACCTCGTCGGCGGTCGTGATGAGCGGCGGGATGATCCGGACGACATTGACGTACGTGCCGGCCGTCAGGATGATCAGCTTGCGCGCCAGCGCCTCCGCCTGAACCCGCTTGGTCACCTCCGGATCGGGTGTCCGGCCGTCGCCCTCTCCGGGCTTGACGAACTCGAGTGCCAGCATCAGTCCGAGACCGCGGATGTCGCCGATCGACCGATACTTCGGGGCGATGGCGCGCAGGCCGGCGAGGAACTGGGCGCCGCGCTCACGGGCATTGGCGACGAGGCCCTCGTCCTCGATCACGTCGAGCGTCGCGTTGGCCGCGGCACACGCGACGACGTTGCCGCCGTACGTCCCGCCGTGCGAGCCTGGCGGGAGTAGATCCAGCAGGGCCCGCTTGGCGACGATTCCGCTCAGCGGCAGTCCTGACGCGATCCCCTTGGCCATGACGAGGATGTCTGGCTCAACGTCCCAGTGATGGACCGCGAACATCTCGCCGGTCCTTCCGAAGCCCGTCTGGACCTCGTCGGCGACGAGCAGGATCCCGTGCTGGCGCGTGATCTCGCGAAGCCGCGGCAGGAAGCCAGGCGGTGGGACGAGGTAGCCGCCCTCCCCGAGAACCGGCTCGACGATGATCCCCGCGACGTGCTCCGGGTACACGAACTGGTGGAATGTCAGGTCGAGCTGGGCCTCCCAGTCGCAGGTGCAGGCGTCAGGCGAGTGCGAGCCGCCCGGCGCCCGATAGCAGTACGGGTAGGCGGTGTGGTAGACGCTCCCTGGCAACGGCTCGAAGTGGCCTCTATAGACGTCCTTGGCGCTGGTAAGCGCCATCGTCTGGCCGGTCCGGCCGTGATAGCCGTACCGGAAGGCGAGGATCACCGGCCGACCGGTCCCGATCCGGGCGAGCTTCACGGCGGCCTCGACGGCCTCGGCTCCGGAGTTCGAGAGGAACGCGCCCCAGCCGTCGCCGGGCAGGATCCTCGACAACCGGTCGTAGAGCCGCAGCCCCGGCTCGTGGTAGACGATGTTCTGCTGACCGTGGAGCAGCTTCGCGGCCTGCGCCTGGATCGCCGCGACGACCCGCGGATGGGCATGGCCGGTGTTCGTGACCCCGATCCCGGACGAGTAGTCGAGATAGCGCTCGCCGTCGGTCGTGATGAGCCACGAGCCCTCGCCGCGGTCGACGATCAGGTTCGTGATCCGGCCCCAGAGCGGCGGGACGACCGCCCGATCGGGCAGGGGAGCGGCTGGCGCCTCATGGATGGTCATCGCGGCACCCTTCCGGTACGTATCGTCGATAGTGCCACGAGCCCGACCGCGGAGAGGAACACGATCGAACCGATGACGTTCACCTGGGCCGGCAGCGCGTTCTTCTGGATGCCCCACACCCAGATCGGGAAGGTGTTCGTCGTCCCTGACACGAAGTTCGTGATGACGAAGTCGTCGATCGACAACGAGAAGGCGAGCAACGCGGCGGCCAGGATGCCCGGGAAGATCAGCGGGAAGGTCACCTTCCAGAACGTCGTCCACTCGTTCGCGCCGAGATCCATCGCCGCTTCCTCGAGGCGACGATCGAAACCGGAGATGCGCGCTCGCACGGTGACGACCACGTAGCTGATGTTGAACATGATGTGGGCGATGAGGATCGTGTTGAACCCCAGCGGATAGAGCGTCCCCCTCGGCAGCTGCTGGAGCCCGGGCGGGAGGACGCCGTTCTGCAGCGCGGTGTTCACGAACAGCGTCAGCAGGCTGGACCCGAGGACGATCTCGGGCGTGGCCATCGGCAGGAAGATCAGGCCGTTGACGAATCCGCGGCCGCGGAACCGGTACCGCGTCAGCGCCAGCGCGATCAGGGTCCCGAGGAGCGTTGAGGCGAGCGTCGAGATGACGGCGACCCGGAGGCTCGTTCCCAGCGCCTCGGGCAGGCCGGGCCAGGCGAGCGGATGGAGCCAGGCGTTCAGCGTGAAGCCGTTCCAGATGAAGTTGAACTTGCCGTTGTAGTCGTTGAATGAGAAAAGGATCATCACGGCGATCGGGATGAGGAGGTAGCCGATCGCGAGCATCGTGAAGGCGGGCAGGGCCCAGTTCGACGCCCGACGGCGCATGCCTGGCAGGCGCGCCGCGCGCGGGGCGGTGGTCACGAGCGTCGCCATCAGCCGGCCAGCTCCTCGGTGCCGAGGGCGCGGGCGTAGAAGAGCACGGCGATCAGGATCGCGACCATGAGCAGGAAGGACAGCGCCGCGGCAAGTGGATAGTCGTTCTGTTGGAGGAAGCGTGCCTGGATGACGTTCCCGATCATCCGCGTCTTGGGGCTGCCGAGCAGCTCGGCATTGACGTAGTCGCCGAGCGCCGGGATGAACGTCAGGATCGATCCCGCGAAGACACCGGGCAGGGCGAGCGGAAACGTCACCCGGCGGAACGCCTCCCACCGGCCGGCGTACAGGTCGTTGGCGGCCTCGATCAGTCGCGGATCGATCTTCTCGAGCGCCACGTAGAGCGGCAGGATCATGAACGGCAGGAAGTTGTACGTCAGCCCGGCGATGACCGACAGCGGCGTGCCGATCGCCGTGAAGTCGGTCGGGACGATATGGAGGTCGTTCTTGAGGAACCCGAAGATGGGTCCCTCGTCACCGAGGAGGATCTTCCAGCTGATCGTCCGGATCAGGAAGCTCGTGAAGAACGGGGCGATGACGAGGAACAGCAGCAGGTTCTTGTAGCGCCCGCCCCGGAAGGCAACCGTGTAGGCAACCGGGAACCCGATGAGGAAGTCGAGGATCGTCGCCGTCCCGCCGTACAGCAATGAGTTGCCGAACTGGACCTGGAACTTTCCGATCGCGTCCGCGTAGGCCTGCGTCGACCCCGTCACCCGGAACCCGGAATCCAGGCTCCCGGACGAGATCGACATCAGGAACATCTGGATGGTGGGCCAGATGAAGAAGTAGAGCAGCCATAGGATTCCGGGAGCGAGCAGGATGTACGGGGCGGCCCTCGACAGCCACTGTCGCCAGCGGTGCGGGCCGCCCCTCGCCACGGCGGCTGCTGTCACGGTCCGAGGACTCCGCCGGGCTCTCTCAGACGCCGGCGAGGTCCGCGTACAGCTCGTTCATCTTCGCCTCGAGCTCGTCGCTGAGGAACTGGAAGTTGTGCTGCTTGGCCACGACGGTGTCGGGCGGGAAGAGCAGGTCGAGGAGCGCCTGGTCCAGGGGTGCGGCCTTGTTGAGCTCCTTGAGGACATCCTCGGCGCCCTTGACCGGCGAGACGTAGTAGACGTAGTTGGCGATCTGCCCCGCGATGTTCGGGTCGTACACGAAGTTCATCATGAGCTCGGCCGTGTACTTGTTCGCCGCGCCCTTCGGGATCACGAGGTTGTCCGTCCAGATCATCGTTCCCTCGGTCGGAAAGGCGAACGTGTCGCCCTCGGTGCCCGAGGAGGCAAGGTCGCCCGACCAGACCATGGCGGCATAGACCTTCTTCGCCGCGAAGTCCTGGAGGTACTCATTGCCCGTGAAGCGCAGGCCCTTGTCGACGAGCGGCTTGATGTCGTCGTGGACGGCCTGGAGGTCTTCGTCGGTCGTGGTCGAGGGATCCGCGGCCTTGCCGAGCTTGAGCAGCCCCAGCCCGAAGGTGTCGCGCTTTTCGGTGAGGAATGTCACCTTGTCGGAGCGGATGGCCCACAGGTCGGCGAGCGACTTCGGCACGGCGACCTTCGCGGAGGCAAGAGTCTTGGTGTTGTAGCCGAGACCGGTCATCCCGGACTGCCACGGGTAGTGGTAATCGTTGCCCGGGTCCCAGGCCTGGTTGCGGAGAGGATCGCGGAGGTTGGCCGTGCAGTTGGGAACGTTGCCCTGGTCGATCTTCTCGGCCCAGCCCTTGCTGATGATCTTGGCAGCGAGCCAGTCGGTCACCGTGATCAGGTCCCAGCCGGTGGGGAGGCCACCCTGGAGCTGCGGCTGGATGGTGGCGTAGAAGTCCTCGTTGGCTTCGATCTTCTCCTGGTAATCCACGTCCACCTTGTACTTCGTTTTGAAGGCCTCGAGGGTCGGTGACGATCCCGGCGCATAGACGCCTTCGTCTCCGGCCTTCCCCGTCAGGTCGATGTAGGCGGGCCATTGGGCCCAGTGGAGGGGACCGGTCGGGCTCGGCACCGGCGTCGGCGACGAGACCGGCGTTGCCGAGGCTGGGGGCGGCGTCGGAACGTTGGCGGCGGCGCTGCCCGCCGCGGTCGGCGCCGCGGAACCACCGTTGCTGGAGCAGGCGGCCAGGAACGCCGAGAATCCGGCCAGCGCCGTGCCCTGGAGGAAGCGGCGGCGGGTCAGGTCCCGGGTCAGGTCGAAGGTGGTTCGCAGGTCCTTGTCGTTCATCGATTCTCCTCGCTCGGTGGCCCCGACGGCTCCTCCGTCAGGCATCGTCTTCCCCGTTGGTGGCGCCGTCCTCTGGAACGGCAAAGGTGTGGTCTGGGGACCAGCTGAGACGGACCTCCTCGCCCGGCGCCCAGAGCTCCGAGCGTGTCGCCCGTTCGACGTTCTGCTCGTACACGGTCAGCTTCGTCCCACCGCGCGCCTCGACAACATAGCTCGTCGACACGCCAACGTATGACGCGTCGCGTACCGTGCCGTCGAGCCGGTTGTGCCCGACGGGGACCTGGCCATCGAGAGCATGCATCCGGATCTTCTCTGGGCGGACGCCGATCTCGACACGGTCGGCTCCATCGACAGCAGCCGCCGGCACGCGGACCTGGGTGGCATCGGTCAACGTGACCGTCGTGTAATTGTCGGCCGTGCTCGTTCGGGTCGCCGGGAGCAGATTGCTGACGCCAAGGAAGCTCGCGACGAACCTCGTCTCGGGTCGTTCGTACAGGGACTCCGGGTCCCCGAGCTGCTCGTAGTGGCCCTTGTTCATGACGGCGATCCGATCGGACATCGTCATCGCCTCCTCCTGGTCGTGGGTCACGTAGATGAACGTGATCCCGACCTCCTGCTGGATCCGCTTGAGCTCGAGCTGCATCTGCTTGCGCAGCTTGAGATCGAGCGCTCCGAGGGGCTCGTCGAGGAGGAGGACGGCCGGCCTGTTAATTAGGGCGCGGGCCAGGGCGACGCGCTGGGCCTGACCGCCCGAGATCTGGTTCGGTTTGCGAGTCTCGAATCCGGGCAGCTCGACGAGCTTGAGCATCTCGGTGACCCGGCCCTTGAGCTCGTCCTTGCGGACCCCTTTCCGGCGCAGGCCGAAGGCCACGTTCTCGTAGATCGTCAGGTGGGGGAAGAGTGCGTAATTTTGGAAGACAGTGTTGACGTTGCGCCGATACGGCGGCAGCCAGGTGACGTCCTGGCCCTGGAGTTCGATCAGACCAGACGTCGGCTGCTCGAAGCCGCCGATCATCCGAAGCGTGGTCGTCTTGCCACAACCCGACGGCCCGAGAAGGCTGAAGAACTCGCCGTCGCGGACCTCGAGGTTGATGTGATCGACGGCGGCGGTCTCGCCGAACTTCTTGACCACGTCGACGAGCCGGACCGCGACTTCTGGCACTCGGTTGGCTCTCCCAGTCCGGTTTGGCGGGCGTCAACGGAAGGACCGCTCGTGCCGGCGAATCCGGGCGAGCGCACACCGACCGGCAAGCTCCTCCGGATCGCCTCTCGGTTCGCGGAGAATAGGTGGCCCCGGTCGAGGGTGTCAAGAAACCGAAGTCCAACCTGGTTCGCGGAATCCATCGACGAAATTCGCACCGATTCCCCTGAATGGCGTCGAGGGTCGCACGGGCGATGATGGCGGCGCCGCATGGTGACGCGGACAGGTTCGAGGCACCCGGACTTGTTTGTTACGGCAGCACGGACAACGGCCGACCGAGCGACCGGGCGCCGCGAAACCCGCCCCCCCTCCAGACCCACGAGGGCCCTTCTCGGCAGGTCGTCCGAAATCGAACGGCCGCGGAATTCACCTCTGTCGCGCGAGATAATCCGAAAGCGGCTTCCGAATCCGGACCAACCGATGAAGAGGAAGTGTTTTCCGGCTCCGTTCGATTCTGGATTATTCCGGCATCGCGCCCTCGGGCGGGGACTGCGGAGGACGCCGGATGGCCGATCGGAGACGCCCCCGGGCTGGGCCTCGGGTGCGCGTTGCGCTCAGGCCCCGATCGAGGAGAGCGCGGAACTCAGGAAGCACAACCCCGGAACCATGCACTCGAGGCTCGTGAGCGAGGGCCCCGTTCGGGCGGTCGGGGTACGATGACGATATCGACACAGTTCCC
>DATHGS010000462.1:0-3048 GCA_035490155.1 Candidatus Methylomirabilota bacterium
CCTAACGACGTTCGTCATTGCCTCTGTCGCGATCCGATAGGCGACGACCTCGACCGCCGCCGGAAGGGCCGGCAGCCGCTCGTCGATCTCGACGACGATCGTCGGCCCGGATCCGCCCCCGAGAGCGGTCGCCTGTTGGCGGATCGCGCCTGCGAGACCGAGCGAATCGAGGGTCGGCGGTCGGAGCTCGCGGGCGAGGCGGCGGACGTCCGAGATGACGCTCCGGACATCGGTGCGAATCTCGTCGAGGAGGGGAGACAACGCGGCCGCTTCGGTGGCGGCTCGTTCCCGGGCGAGATCGAGCTTCAGGCCGACCGCCGCCAGCGTCGGTCCCAGCCCATCGTGCAGGTCACGCCGGAGCCGGCGTCGCTCCTCCTCGCGCGCCGCCACGATCCTGCCGCGGCTCCTCGAAATGAGGTCGATCTGGAAGAGCCGGTCGCGGATGACCGCGAGGGCGAGCGCGACCGGGACCGGCAGGACGAGCAGATCGACCGTGTTCCGTGCGACGAACGGATGGCCGAAGGCGACGATCGGGAGGGTCAGCAATCCCAGCGTCGCCACCGCGGCGAGGCCGAGTGCCAGCGCGATCCAGCGGACCTGGTGCCGGCGCGGTTCGCGGGTTCGACGGTAGCCGGCGACCGTGGCCCCGATGATCACGACGATCATCGCGCTGGCGACCAGCCCCTGGATCGCCGCCCAGCGACCGATCCAGTCGAGAACGGATCCACCGGCCAGGCGCGCCACGACGAGCGCCACAGCGAGCGCAAGGATCGGTGCCGCGTAGAGCGCCGGGATCGCGAAGCGGGATCGGGCCGCCAGCGGACTCCGAACCGGGTAGATCAGGAGGATGTGGGCGATCGACGACCAGAAGACGAGATTGAAGACGGCGGCCGCGCAGAAGGCGTACAGGTATGGCGTCTGGACCGCCAGGTCGGTCGGCTGGAGGTTGAGCTCCCAGGCGACGATGTCGGCCATGTTCGCGGCGGCCGCCACGAGCAGCAGCCGCAGGGCCATCACCCGCGGCCGCCTCGCAACGAAGATCAGGGCGAGGACGAGGACGCCGCCGCCGAAGACGACCACGCCGATCGGTGCGCCGCCGACCCGGTCGGGCGAAAGCGTCAGACGCGGCGCCTCGATGCTGACGACCTGGCCGTCGCGGCGCACCTCGAACCGAACCGAGTCGCGGAGGTTCGGCGCGGCGTCCGGTGGCGTCGCGCGACCGGTCCACGGCAACCTGAACGCATCGGCCGCCCACGCCTCCAGCGGCGCGCCGTTCATCGCGACGACCTCGTCGCCGTAGTGGAACGGTTCATTCGGACCCAGCGGCTCGACCAGGACGCCGTCGTGCGTCCAGACCCACGCCGAGCTCGGGATGTCCGCCTGCTCCGAGGGCACGAGCAACCGCGTCCCGGCCAGGATCGCTGACACCGCAAGCGCGCCGCCGACGACGAGGAGCGTCAGGGTCCACGACGTATCGCGGGGTCGGAGGCGCATCTGCCGGAAACCTCGGACGGGTGTGACGGTGGCCGGAAGCATAGGCCGCGGGCTCGCCACCCGAAGGGCGCGAACACCTGTTCCATTTGGTGGTGTTCCGCTACACTTGATGAGCAATGCCCCAGGATCAGCTCGTCGTTCGCGGTGCCCGCGAACACAACCTCAAGGACGTCACCGTCGCGTTCCCGCGCGATCGGCTCGTCGTCATCACCGGCCTGTCCGGCAGCGGCAAGAGCAGTCTCGCCTTCGACACGATCTACGCCGAGGGCCAGCGCCGCTACGTCGAGAGCCTGAGCGCCTACGCCCGCCAGTTCCTCGGCCAGATGGAGAAGCCGGACGTCGACCAGATCGACGGCCTGTCGCCGGCGATCTCGATCGACCAGAAGGGCGCGTCGCGCAACCCGCGGTCGACCGTCGGCACGGTCACCGAGATCTACGACCACCTCCGGCTGCTGTTCGCCCGTGTCGGGCGACCCCACTGCCCGACCTGTGGCCGCCCCATCGAGCGCCAGTCCGTTCAGCAGATCGTCGACCAGGTCCTGTCGCTGCCGGAGGGCACCCGCCTGCTCGTCCTCGGTCCGCTCATCAAGGACCGCAAGACCGAGGGTGACCGGCTCATTGAGGGTGTCCGGCGGCAGGGCTTCGTCCGGGTCCGCGTCGACGGCGAGATGTACGACCTTGCGGACGCGCCGAAGCTCGACAAGTACAAGCGCCACTCGATCGAGGTCGTCGTCGATCGATTCGTCGTCCGACACGCCGAGCTCCCCGAGGGAGCCGAGCGAGGCGAGGACGGCCGACCGATCGATCCCGAGACCGGGGCGCCGATGGCCGACCCCGACGCGGCCCGACTGGCCGACTCGGTCGAGACCGCTCTGCGCCTCGGCGAGGGCGTCGTCCTCATCGCCCCGGCGCCGCGAAGCACGCCTGCCGCCGGCGGCACCGATGGCACCGGCGCCGAGGCGGGCGCGGCGGCCGATGAGGAGCCGCCGACCTTCGAGGAGCGCCGCTACAGCGAGCGCTACACCTGCCCCTACGACGGGACCACGATCGACGAGCTCGAACCGCGGAGCTTCTCGTTCAACTCGCCGCACGGCGCCTGCCCGGCGTGCACCGGTCTCGGGACGAAGCTCGAGATCGACCCGGATCTCGTGATCCCGGATCGCTCGCAGAGCCTCCAGCAGGGCGCCCTCGCGCCGTGGGCGAAGATGCCAAACGACGCCTCGTGGCGGCTGAAGATCCTCGAGTCGATCACGAAGGCCCACGGCTGGTCGTTCACGGCGCCCGTCAAGAGCCTGCCGAAGGAGGCCCTCGACTACCTCCTGTACGCCAGCAAGGACGAGAAGGTCCTCGTCCGCTATCGGCACGAGCGCGGCGAGAACACCTACAAGGCAACGTTCGAGGGGATCGTCACGAACCTCGAGCGGCGCTACCGCGAGACCGACTCCGAGTACATCAAGACCGAGCTCGAGAAGTACATGGTCACCCGGCCCTGCCCGGTCTGCGGCGGCAAGCGGCTCAAGCCCGAGATCCTGGCGGTGACCGTCGACGACAAGA
>DATHGS010000463.1:0-2318 GCA_035490155.1 Candidatus Methylomirabilota bacterium
AAACCCCGGCTCCGTCACGATCCCGCGCAAAGACCCCTTGGAGCGGAGATGGCGGGCGAGGGCCCGCGTGTCGACTCCGGCGATGGCTGGGATGGCGGCATCACGCAGGAGCGAGGCGAGCTGACGAACGTCGTCGAGGACGGCAGCCGTCGCGTTGGCGACGACGAGGGCACGCAGCCATGGCCGCATCGATTGGTCGTCGTCGATGAGCCGCCCGTAGTTGCCGATCAGAGGGTACGTCATGACGACTGACTGGCCGGCATACGAGGGGTCGGTGCAGACCTCCTGGTACCCGGTCTGGCTCGTGTTGACGACCATGTCGCCGCCGGCGGCAACCGACGCGCCGAAGGCGATCCCCGGGAAGACCGTCCCGTCCTCGAGGGCGAGGAGCGCGGGACCGAGATGACCGACACGCGGGTCGACGATGGCGCTCGGGCGGGGCGCGGGTGGCAAGGTCACGAGGGCAGCATCGGCTCGGGTCGGAGATCTTCGAAAGGGAATGAGCGGCCCGGTCGCGGGATGCGGCGGCGAGCGCGCCGGTCGAACCGGCCCGAGCCGCCGAAGGACCTGGCCACGGTCGATCAGCCTCCTTCCCGGCCTCACGGGACCGGTACGCCGGCCTCACAGGACCGGCTATCAAGGACGGGCCGAAGCGTAGCACCGAATGGCCGGGCCTCGCCGGGCGGGCGGACTAGCCGGGCGACGCGACCGCGTCAGTGCCGTCGACCGCCTCCGTCCGTTCGAGCTCGCGGTCGCCGAGCACTCGGACCCTGGTCGCCAGGGTCATCGCCAGCGCGTACAGACCGCCGGCGAGGAGCAGCAGCGCGCGGTATCCGGTCAGGAGCGAGATGTACTCCAGTGCTCCGCCGACCATCGCCCCGAGGAGATTCGAGGCGAACGACATGTCGGCGGTGCGGGTGTCTCGGAACGAATAGGTGAAGACGAGGTTCGCGAAGAAGATCGGCGCGAAGGCGAGGGCGGAGGCGACGACGTACCTGAGGATGGGTGGATCGATCAGCAGCGCTTCCGGCGGAACGAGGTAGGCGACCGCGAGCGACCCGAACAGCAGGCCGTACAGGATCCGCGGTCGCCGGAGCCGGAACCGCGAGGTGACGAGCACCGCGACGAGGACGCTGACGAGGATCGCGAAGAAGACGAACGAGTTGACCAGCCAGGTCGAGCCGAACAGCAGACCGAACGACGCCAGGCTGCGCGTCTCGAGTAACAGGAAGGCCATCCCCAGGACGAAGAAGTGCGGGCTGAATCGGGCGATCGGGACGCGAGTGGCCCGGGCGGAGCCCGCGACCAGCAACCCGGCAAACACCAGGAGCACAGCGAGCGCCGCCAGGTAGTACGGGGCGACCTGCGGAGCGAGCAGGTAGAGGAACGGCCAGTCATCGGTGGCCGGGATCGGGGCAGCGCCGAGGGGCGGGTCGACCGTGTCACCGGGTGGCGGTCCGCCGTTCAGCGCGGCCACGGCGGGTCCGTCGCCGAGGATTGCGAGCTCGCCGTCCCACGATCGAACGATCGGCGTCGTCCCGAAGGTCTCGGCCAGCATGCCGCCGAGCCGTTCCACGAGCCAGCGCTGGTGATACCAGTTGTACATGACGAACAGCCCGTCGGGGTCAAGGTGATCCCGGACCGAACCGAACGACTGGAGTGTGAACAGGAAGGACTCGAGGCGCAGGTTGCCGGATGCGTTGACGAGGGTCAGCGAATCCGGGAAGGCAAAGACGATGAGGTCGTAGCGCTCGGTCGAGTTGCGCAGGAAGTTCCGCCCGTCGTCGATGTGGATCGTGACGCGCGGGTCGTCGTACGGCCGGTTCGGATGATCCGTGCGCCCGATCTCGGCGATGACGGGGTCGATCTCGATCGCGTCGACGTGGCCGACGCCGCGGTGGAGCGCTTGGGCGACATCGGTGCCCGTCCCGGCCCCGATGATCAGGACGCGATCGAAGGTTCGCCCCGGGAACCAGTGATACGGCTGCTCGTAGACCGGCTCCTTTCGAGGGTCGTCGTACCGCCACAGCGACTGATGCGGGATGCCGTTCACGAGGAGCGCTTCCAGCTCCGACCCGACGAACTTCGTGATCCGGTAGTACGGCGACCAGATGTCCCTGCCACCGAGCGCCGGCGACGCAACTGACAGGAAGAGGACGCCGGCCATGGCGATGCCGCTGGCCGCCGACCAACCGGTCAGGCCCCTCCCCAGCCCGACCGCGAGCAGACCGATCCCGAGGACGGCGAACCAGACGGTAGGCGGCGTCCCGGGGGCCGACAATGCGGTGAAGAGCGCGATCCCGACGAGCGAGCCAGCG
>DATHGS010000464.1:0-2454 GCA_035490155.1 Candidatus Methylomirabilota bacterium
TGCTGGGCGGCCTCGAGCCGGCCCCGGATCTCGTCCGCCTCCCCCGGGCGCAGTCTTGCCGCCTCGATCTCATCTGCCTCGTGCTCGTGGATCTCGAGGCGGCGCGTCAACTCGCGTGGGTCGAGCTCGAGCTCCGCCAGCGCGGCCTTGTTGGCACGCCAGCGATCCACGGCCGCCGCCATCGCCTCGCGCAGCTCCGCGTGGCCCCCAAAATCGTCGAGCAGGTCGCGCTGCCAACGCTCGTCGAGGAGCCGCTGCTGGTCGTGCTGGCCGTGGATCTCGACGAGCGCACCGGCGACGTCGGCGAGCCGGGCGGCTGTTACGGCCTCGTCGTCGAGCCGCGCGGTCGACCGACCCTCCGCCGCGACCTCCCGAACGGCGATCAGCGGCTCCGGAAGCCGATCGAAGAGGGCCGTCACCCGGGCCGTCTCCGCACCGTGGCGGACGAGCGCGGTGTCGGCGCGGGCGCCCGTCGCGAGGCCGAGCGCGTCGATGAGGAGACTCTTGCCGGCGCCGGTCTCGCCGGTGAAGACGTTCAAGCCGGGCGCCAGCTCGAGGCGCAGCCGATCGATGAGCGCCAGGTCGGCGACGGTGATCTCGAGAAGGCGCCCGATGCTCACGACGGCAGCAGTTCGACCTTGTGGCGGAAGAGGTCCCAGAACGGTTGGGCGCCCTTTGGCTCCACGAGTCGGATCGGCCGGTCGAGGGCGCGGACCTCGACGACGTCGCCGACGGCGATCGGGATGTCCTCGCGTCCGTCGACGCTCACGAGGGCCTCGTTGGCGTCGACGACGCGGCAGGTCACGGTCTGGCGTGGGCTGACGACGACCGATCGGATGGCCGACAGGTAGCCCGCGATCGGGGTGACGATGAGGTTCCGGCTCAGCGGATCAACGACGGGACCGCCGGCGCTGAACGAATAGCCGGTCGAGCCGGTCGGGCTCGAGACCACGAGGCCGTCGGCGATGAACGTGGCGAGGTGCGACGGCCCGATGGCGACCTCGAGGCGGCAGACCCGGGCGAGCGCCCCGCGAGCGACGACGATGTCGTTGAGAGCGTGATGGGTGGTCCCGCCGCCGGCCCGTCCCGCGGGCAGGATCCGCGCCTCGAGGGCCATCCGTTCGTCGATCGTGTACTCGCCGGCGACGAGGCGCGCGAGGACGTCCTCCAGCTCATTCGCCTCGACCTTCGAGAGAAAGCCGATCTTCCCGAGATTGACCCCGAGGAGTGGCACGTCGACGTCGATAACGGCGCGGGCTGCCCGGAGGAACGTGCCGTCGCCGCCGAGGACGACGAGGACGTCCGTCGTCGGCAGGTCCGCGCAGAGGGCGTCGAAATCCTGGGCCTGCGCCGCCCAGTGCTCGATCCTGTGCATCCGGCACCAGCCCTCGGCCCGCTCGCGGAGATCGGTGGCCGCCTCGTTGGTCGGGTTGTAGGCGAAGCCGATCCGGCCAATGGTCATGCGCCGGTGACCTCCCGGATCCGATCGGCGATCTCGCTGCAGCCCGGGCCGGCCTGGAGGTGGAGCAGGAACTCGCGGTTGCCCTCAGGCCCGAGGATCGGCGAGGCGATGACGTCGCGGGCGCCGAGGCCCAGGGCCTGAGCCACCGCCACGATCTTCTCGAGCACTTCGCGGTGAATCGCCGGGTCGCGGACGACGCCATGGTCCGTTCGCCCGCGGCCCGCCTCGAACTGGGGCTTCACGAGGGCCACGATCGGGGCATCCGGGCCCGGCCGCAGCGTCGACGCGATCGGGCCGAGCACGAGGCCGAGAGAGATGAACGAGACGTCGATTACCGCGAGATCGATCGGCTGGGGCAGGCTGGACGCCGTCAGCGACCGGGCATTCGTCCGCTCGAGCGACACGACCCGCGGGTCCTGGCGGAGCGTTTCGGCGAGCTGTCCGCGACCGACGTCGACGGCATAAACGCGGGCCGCGCCACGCTGGAGCAGGACATCGGTGAAACCGCCGGTCGACGCGCCGGCGTCGAGACAGATCCGATCGGCGGGGTCGATCCCGAAGGCGTCGAGGGCCGCGGCGAGTTTGTGGCCTCCCCGGCTAACGTATGGATCACGTTCCGTGAGGGCGATCGTCGTGTCGGGCGCGACGAGATCGCCGGCCTTCCTGTCGAGGCGTGCAGCATCTCCCTCCCCCACCCTCACCTGTCCGGCGAGGATGAGCGCCTGGGCTCTCGTCCGCGACGATGCGAGGCCGCGTTCGACCAACAGCTCGTCGAGGCGCGTCCTGGTCGCGCGCGCCGCCGTGGTGGGTGTCGTCTGGCTCACCCGCCTATCGTGGCACAGGCCGCTCACCGCCGGATCATCGGGTGTGCCGCCGCGACGGCGTGCGGCCGAGCCGCGACTACGCGGTGCCTGGCGACCGGGGCGGTCACAGCCGAGCGCTCGCCGGGCCCCGGCCGGCAAATAGGCCGATTCCGAACGCCCGGCGAAACC
>DATHGS010000465.1:0-2226 GCA_035490155.1 Candidatus Methylomirabilota bacterium
TGAGCTGGGTCGAGGTTCCCGGGCCACCCCGCGTCAGGACGTAGACCTGGTCGAACGTCGTCAGCGCCTCAATGGCCCGGAGGGTGACCGCGACGAGGATCGTCGGTCGCAAGAGCGGAAGCGTGTGATCGACGAAGGTCCGCCACGCGCCGGCGCCGTCGACACGCGCCGCCTCGAACGGCTCGACGGGCATCGACTGGATCCCGGCGAGCAGGATCAGGAAGAGGAGCGGCGTCCATTCCCAGACGTCGAGGAACACGAGGCCAAGGAACGCGCCGGTCCCGCTGCTGAGGATCTGTGGCGGGTCGAGGCCGACCGCGTGGGCCATGGACGCCAGCAGCCCGACGTCCGAGGCATAGATGAGCCGGAACACGATCCCCACGACGACCGGCGTGACGATCATCGGCAGGATCAACGTGGCCCGAATTCGCCGGATGAATCGCCGCTCGCGGGCGACCAGTAGCGCGAGCCCGAGGCCGAGGATCGTCTCGATCGTGACGGCCAGGAAGACGAAGCGCGCCGTCGTCAGCAGCGCCTCGAGAAATGCGGGATCGGCGAACGCCTGCCGGTAGTTGTCGAGGCCGACGTCGCGGACCAGGCGACCGAACCGGAAGAATCCCGTGCTGGATCGCAGGCCGTCGATGAGGGGGTAGACGATGACGCCGAGCACCAGGAAGAGCGTCGGCCCGAGCATCAGGTACGGGAGCGCCCTGTCGAGTCCGGAGCCCCGGAGGGTCCGTCCCGGGAGGCTCGGCGTCATCGTTGTGGCCACGGATCAGTAGTAGCCCTGCTGGGTGAGGTAGTCCTTGACCTGGGTCGCCGCTTTGTCCAGCGCGGCGCCTCCCCCGCTCCCCGCGGCAAGGGCGATGTTCAGCTCGGTCCCGATGATCGACTCGACCTTGGACCAGTCGGGGGTCCGCGGCCGTGCCTGGGCACCGGCGTTGAGCTGGGCGAGCGCCACCGGCAGGAGCCGATGGTCCTTGACGGCCTGGGCGTCGCCGAAGGCCGGGGTCTTGACGGGCAGGTCACCGGATCGGGCCAGCGCCGTCTGGACGTCGTTCGTGGCGAACCACTTCATGAAGGCGATCGCGTTGTCCTTGTTCGGCGCAGACGCACTTACGCCGTGGATGAAGATCCCGATCTGGGCGATCGCCGACTCCTGCTTCGGGACGACCCCGAAGTCGAGCTTGCCGACCACCTTCGATTGCGCGGGGTCGTCGGACTTGATCGCGTTACCCGAGTACTGGATGATCGCCGCCGCGTCGCCGCCGAGGATGGCCGCGCCCTCCTGGTCCGAGTCGAACTCGGCGACGCCTTTTGGCGCGATCGACTTGAGAGTCCCGACGAAGAAGTCGGCGGCCGCCTTGCCCTTGTCGGAGTTGAAGATCGGGTTCCACTTGTCGTCGAAGAAGTCGGCCCCGAACGAGCGGAAGACCGGGTAGAACGAGGTGACGATCGGGTTGCCCTTGACCCCGCGGAAGACGAAGCCGTACTTGACCTTCCCGGCAGCCACGCCGGCCTTGCCCTGGGTGACGAGGTCGTCCCAGGTTGCCGGCGCCGAGGCGAACACGTCGTTCCGGTAGGTAAGCGTCTGGAGGTCGCCGATCGTCGGCAGCGCGATCAGCTTGGGGGTTTCGGTCTCGAAGCCCTTGACCCGCGGGCCCTGCCGCGGCGGCCAGAAGCCGAGGTCGGCGAACGGCGTCGGGTAGTCGGCGTCCATTTGGATGTCATGCGGCCCAAGGTCCTCGAGGATGCCCGCCGCGGCGTACTGCGGAATCCACGGGTCGTCCATGATGTAGATGTCGTACTGGCCGGCTTTCGAGGTCCCGTCCTGGAACGCCTTGGCGAAGAACGAGTCGTACGGCTCGGTCAGGAACTCCACCTTGGTCCCGGTGGCGGCCTCGAACATCGGCAGGATCGTCGCTTTGAACGGGGTCAGGGCCCCGTCCTCGAACGCACCGATGACGAGCTTGCCACCCGCCTGGGCGACGCTCGGGCTGGCCGCCGCGGTCCCGGCAGGTACCGAGCCTGCGGGCGTGGCTGCCGCCGAGGCGGCTGGGGCCACCGAGCCCGCGGCCGGGCCGCACGCGGCCAGCACGGCTCCGGCGGCGGCCGCTCCACCGACGGCAATCCCCAGGCGCAGCACGTCCCGGCGTGTCAGGTGACGGGACAGGATGTCGTCCTCGCTCATTGCATCACTCCTCCTGTCTGACTCGTCGGCAGCTC
>DATHGS010000466.1:0-4513 GCA_035490155.1 Candidatus Methylomirabilota bacterium
CGAGAACCGCGAGCGACACGCCGCTGCCGTCGCGTCGCCCCGGGTCGCCGAGATCTACGGCCTGGAAGTCCTTGCCGCGGACATCCAGACCGGCACCGACAATCGGACGCGCTTCGCGATTCTCGGTCGCGATGGATCCGCCAGCGCGTCGGCCGAGCCCGAGGGTGGGCCGCGCAAGACCACTCTGGTCTTCGCCGTCCGCAATGTTCCGGGCTCCCTCAACCGCTGCCTCGGGGCGTTCGCCTCGCGCGGGGTCAACCTTTCGCGGCTCGAATCACGGCCGGCCCGAACGGCCCGCTGGGAGTACGTCTTCTGGGTAGACGTCGACGCCGACGCGACCGAACCCGCCTGCGCCGCCGCCCTCGAGGAGCTCGGGGCTGAAGCTGAGATGGTTCGGGTTCTCGGCTCGTACCCGCGAACCGGCGAGGACTGACCGGAGGACGGGCGGCCGATGCTACCCTTCGGCCCCGACCCTGAACAGCCCTTTCCGAGCCGGAGAATCGATGGATACCGCCTTTCGCGAAGAGATGCTGAGCGGCTATGCCCTGACGGAGCCGGGTCTCGTCATCGGTAGCCCGATGCTCGGAGACGAGCTCCTCAACGAGGCCCGCGTCCAGGTCGCGCTGTCGATGATGAATCGCCACGGGCTGATCGCGGGCGCGACGGGAACCGGCAAGACGAAGACGCTCCAGCTCCTGGCGGGCGAGCTGTCCAGGGCCGGCGTGCCCGTCTTCGTCGCCGACGTCAAGGGCGACGTCACCGGTATCGCCGCCCCAGGGGATGCTGCCAATCCGAAGGTCGTCGAGCGCGCGGCCTCACTCGCCTGGACGTTCGAGGCTGCCGGTCATCCGGTCGAGTTCCTGAGTCTGTCCGGCCAGCTCGGCGCGCAGGTCCGGGCCACGGTCCACAGCTTCGGCCCGCTGCTCCTTGGCAAGGTCCTCGACCTGAACGAGACGCAGACCTCGATCCTCACCCTCGTCTTCAAGTACTGCGACGACAACAGCCTCCCGCTGCTCGATCTCAAGGACCTCGCCTCGACCCTCAAGTTCCTGTCGTCCGACGATGGCAAGCCGATCCTCGCCGACTATGGCGGCATGTCGCCGGCGTCGGTCGGTGTCCTGCTGCGATCGCTCGTGGTCCTCGAGCAGCAGGGCGCGGACGTCTTCTTCGGCGAACCGGAGTTCGACGTTCACGACCTGCTCCGGACGACACCCGAGGGTGCCGGCCTCGTCTCCGTCCTCGAGCTCCGCGACGTCATGGACAAGCCGAGCCTGTTCAGCACGTTCATGCTCTGGATGCTCGCCCAGCTGTACGAGGCCCTGCCCGAAGTCGGCGACCTGCCGAAGCCGAAGCTCTGCTTCTTCTTCGACGAGGCTCATCTCCTCTTCGACGGTGCGTCGGATGCGCTGCTCCAGCAGATCGAGCGGACGGCTCGCCTGATCCGCTCGAAGGGCGTCGGCGTGTATTTCGTGACCCAGGCTCCGACCGACGTCCCGTCGTCGGTCCTGGCGCAGCTCGGCAACCGTGTCCAGCATGCCCTGCGGGCGTTCACGCCGGACGACGCCGATGCGCTGCGCAAGACCGCGAGGACGTTTCCCACCACGACGCATTACGACGTCGAGAAGG
Organism: Candidatus Methylomirabilota bacterium; assembly: GCA_035490155.1. GTDB lineage: Bacteria > Chloroflexota > Limnocylindria > Limnocylindrales > CSP1-4 > CF-46. The sequence continues at coordinate 1,627 of DATHGS010000466.1, forward strand.
CGATCACATCGCTTGGCATCGGGGAAGCGCTCGTGACCGTCCTCTCGCCGAAGGGCATCCCCACACCGCTCGCGGCGACCCGTCTCCTTCCGCCGGACTCACTCATGGCGGCGTTGCCCGACGCCGACCTCCAGGCAAGTGTTGCCGCCAGCCCGTTCCGGGCGAAATATGGCCAGACGATCGATCGGCAGAGCGCCTACGAGATCATCACCGGCAGGATCGAAGCGGCCCGGGCCGCGGCGGCCGCCCAGGCCACACAGGCCGCACAGGGGGCTCAGGCAGCGGGCGCTCCGCCGACGACGGCGAGCGGGCTGAACACGATGACACCCGCCCAGCAGCAACGCGAGATCGCCCGTCAGGCGCGGGAGATGGCCGCCGCCCAGCGAGCAGCCGAGCGAGAGCGAGCGGCGGCCCAGCGCCGCGCCCGAGCCGACGCCCGGCAACGTGACCGGATGGTCGAGACAGGGGTCCGAACGGCCGGTCGCGTCCTCACGTCCAGGGCGGGCCAGGACATCATCCGCGGCGTGTTCGGGACCTTGTTCGGCGGTAAGCGCTAAGCGCGACCCACGGGGTTGCGGCGCTCGTCGCGAACTCCGGTGCGCGGGAGCACCCAATCGGCTCGATTCGGGCAGGTCCGGGAGTAGGATCGAGTTCCGATGCCGTTCAGCCTCCTGCTGCGCGGCTGGACGGGGGCAGCCGAGCGCGCAAGCGGGGACCTGATGCGGACGATTGCGGTCATCAACCGCACGGGGGGCTGCGGCAAGACGACGACGACGGTCAGCGTGGCCGCGGCGCTCGGCGAATCTGGCCGACGCGTCCTGATCCTGGATCTCGACCCGCAGGGGTCGGCGTCGGCCTGGCTCGGCAACGGGCCGACCGATCGCCACGAACTGTTCGACGCGTTCCTCGGTACGCGGCCCCTTGCAGACCTGGCGGAGCAGACGAGGGCCAGAGGCGTTGACATCGTGCCGGCGTCGTCGTGGCTCGTCACCGCCGAGCGAACGCTCCAGGTCGACCTCGCGCTCGGAACGATCGCCGCACTCGAACACCTGCCGACCTCATGGGACGTCGTCATCGTCGACTGCCCGCCGACGCTGGGCTACCTCGCCAGCGCGGCCCTGTGCGGCTGCCGTGAGGCGCTCGTGCCGGTCCAGCCCCACGGCCTCGATGCGTCCGGCGTCCAGCCGGTGCTCGAGGAGATGGCCCGGATTCGACAGAAGCTCAACCCCCGCCTCGTCCTGACCGGTATCGTCGTCGGGCGGGTGAGCCGGACGAACCACGCCCGGGACGTCATGGCGTGGTTGAAGGCGACGCGAGGCGGCGACGTCTTCGGGCCGACGATCCGGAACAGCATCAGGGTCCCTGAGGCGGCCATGGCCGGGCTCCCCGTCACCGCGTTCGCGCCGGACGCGGCGGTGGCCGGCGATATTCGGGCGGTTGCCGCCGAGCTGATCCGACGCGATCCGGATCGAAAGACTCGTGCCCCGGTCCAGGGCGGGCGAGAGCTCGGCTGGCGGCGGACGGCCGTGAGCCGGCTCGGATTGCAGCACTGACGCTCGCCGTTCCTATTCCACGACGACCCCGCTGAGGTCCTCCGCCGGTTTCGGATAGCGCGGATCGAGCTCCTCGAGCGCAGTGGCCAGGATGTCGGCGATGGCCAGATTCCTGAACCAGTTCCGATTGGCGGGGATGACGTACCACGGAGCGTAGTCGGTCGAGCAACGGCTGAGAACGTCTTCGTAGGCGATCACGTAATCGTCCCAGAGCTTCCGCTCGGCGAGGTCCCCGAGCTTGAACTTCCAGTTCTTCTTCGGATCGTCGAGCCGTGACTGGAGGCGGGCCTTCTGCTCATCGCGATCGATCCAGAGGAAGAACTTCAGGATCGTCGTCCCCTCATCGGCCAGCAGTTGCTCGAAGGCGTTGATGTGATCGAACCGACGCGACCAGACCTTCTTCGGCACGAAGTCGTGGACCCGGACCACCAGCACGTCCTCGTAGTGCGACCGATTGAAGATCGCGATCTCGCCATTCCCCGGTGTCCGCTCGTGGACGCGCCAGAGATAGTCGTGGCCGGCTTCGACCGGCGTTGGCACCTTGAACGACGTGACGGAGCAGCCCATCGGGTTGAAGGCGCTCATCACGTGCTTGACCGTGCCGTCCTTGCCGGAGGCGTCGATTCCCTGGAGGACGACCAGCACCCGATGCTTGCCCTCGGCCCAGAGACGGTCCTGGAGGTCCGTCAGCCGGGCAAGCCCAAGCTGGAGCTCCTCGGCGGCGGAAGCCTTGGTGTGCCCGTGGGTTGCCGCCGGATCGACGCTGGCGAGCTTGACCCGCGTCCCGGGACGAACGCGGAGTGCCTCCCGGAGGTTGCCGGTTGATCGGACCATCGGCTGTAGGATGACATGTAGGTCACGCCGCAGGGAGTTCATCCGATGACGACCACAGCCGGCACAAAGCCGCATCCCATCTTTCTCGCCGGTCGCTGGGTCGAGTCGGACGATCCGCTCGTCGTCACCAACCCGGCCCACCCGGACGAGCCCGCCGGAGCGACCTTCAACGCCACCGAAGCCCAGTACGAGGAGGCGGTCGAGGCCGCCGTGGCCGCCTTCGAGGTGACACGAGTTCTGCCGGCCTACGAGCGGGGCGCGATCTTGCGCAACATCAGCGCCGGCATCAAGGCCCGTCGGGAGGAGCTCGGCCGGACGATCACGCTCGAGGCGGGCAAGCCGATCCGCGACTCGCTCGTCGAGGTCGATCGCGCCGTACTCACGTTCCGGCTCGGCGCCGAGGAAGCCGAGCGGATGGTCGGCGAGACGATCCCGCTCGACCTCATGCCCGCCTCGAAGGGCCGGATCGGCATCACCCGGCGCTTCCCGATCGGCCCGAC
>DATHGS010000467.1:0-3021 GCA_035490155.1 Candidatus Methylomirabilota bacterium
GGGAGATACGCGCCGGCCCAGGTCCTGACCAACGCGGACCTGGAGCGGATGGTCGACACGTCCGACGAGTGGATCGTGTCGCGGACCGGGATCCGGGAGCGCCGGGTTGCAGGACCTGGGCCGGCGCGTATCTCCCCCACCCGGTGACATGGGCATGACGGGCGGCGTTCACAGGGGCTCCACCTCGATCAGCGGCTGCTTGGCCTTGACCAGGGCGCCGCTCTCGGGAACCACCCGCACGACGCGACCGGCCAGGTCCGACTTGATCTCGTTGAACAGCTTCATGGCCTCGATCAGGCCGATGACCTGACCGACCGCGACCTCGCCCCCGACCTGGACGTATGGGGCCGTGCCGGGCGCGGGCGAGGCGTAGAAGATCCCCGTCAGCGGGGCCTTGATCGACGGGCGCGCCGTGGCGGCCGGGTCCCGCCCGGCGGCGGACGGTTCGCCTGCGACGCCGGCCGGGTCGGCGACCGCGGTGGCTGCGGCAGCCCCCGCCACGAGCGGGGCGACGGCCGGGATCGCGGCCGGCTTGCGCAGGACGAGCGCAGTCCCGCCCGACTCGACCTCGAGCTCGTTGAGGTCCGAACGCTCGAGCAGGTCGGCCAGCCGATCGATCAGCCCGAGGAGCTCGATGTCGGCGCCGTCGTGGGGCTCGTGGATCGGGACGGCCAGCGCTTCGTCGGTCATCGTCCAGGACCGGTCAGGATGAGGGCCGTGTTCTGGCCGCCGAACCCGAACGAGTTGCTGAGCACGGCCTTGACCGGCCGGGCGGCGGCCACGTTGGGGGTCAGGTCCATGCCGGCTGCCTCTGGGTCTGGATCGGCCAGGTTGATCGTCGGCGTGTCGACCACGGCGGTCTCGACCGCTGCCGGTTCCGATTGAGCCGCGGCGGTCGCGCCGTCTGGTCCGTCGTCCACGCCCCGATCGGGCGCCGGGTCGGCAGCGAGATCGGGGGCCAGCGCATCGCCGGCGCTCACCAGATCGGCCGGGGTGAACACCTCGTCCGCGGCACTCGTGGCGGAGCTCGCGGCGGCCGCGCCCGCATCGGCGCCTGCGTCGGTCGGCCGTTCGAACGCGTCCGTCATTCGGCCCACCGCCGGAAGATGAGAGCGGTGTTCTGGCCACCGAACCCGAACGAGTTCGAGAGGGCGATCTCGACGTCCTGGCTGCGGGCCCCCCCGGTCACGATGTCGAGACCGGCCGCGGCGTCATCGGGATCCTCGAGGTTGATCGTCGGCGGAACGCAGCTCTCGCGGATCGTCTGGATCGTCATGATCGCTTCGATCGCCCCGGCGGCACCGAGGGTGTGCCCGATCATCGACTTGTTGGCGGTCACCGTCACCGCTCCGGCGTGCTCGCCGAAGATCGTCCTGATCGCCAGGAGCTCGGCTCGGTCGCCCTCCGGCGTCGAGGTGGCGTGGGCGTTGACGTGGGCGATCTCGTCCCCGGCGAGACCGGCCTTCTCGAGGGCCCGGCGAGCCGCTCGGACGGCCCCGATGCCGCCGGCGGCCGGTAGCGTGATGTGCGTCGCGTCGGCGGTCGCCCCGTAGCCGACGAGCTCGGCCAGGATCGTCACGCCGCGCGCCCGGGCATGGCCGAGCTCCTCGAGCACGATGACGCCGGCGCCCTCGCTCGCGACGAAGCCGTCGCGACCCTTGTCGAACGGGCGTGACGCCCCTTCCGGATCGTCGTTTCGGCGGGAGAGCGCCCGCATCGAGTCGAACCCGCCGACGAGCGGCTCGTAGACGCCGGCCTCCGAGCCGCCGGCGATCATCATGTCGGCATCGTTGCGCCGGATCGTCTCGTACGCCTCGCCGATCGCGTGGCCGCCGGTCGCGCAGGCCGACACCGTCGTGAAGTTCGGTCCGGTCATCCCGAAGCTGATCGCAACGTGGCCGGCGCCGACGTTCGGGATCCCCATCGGGATGAGGAACGGGCTGATCCGATCCGGGCCGCGCAGGGCGTTGATCGAGATCCCCTCGACGAGCGTCCCGACGCCGCCCAGGCCGGTCCCGAGGATGACCCCGGTCCGCTCGGCCTCCTCGCCCTCGAGCCGCTCCGGCAATCCCGCCTGGTCCATCGCCTGGCGCGAGGCGACGAGGCCGAACTGGATGTAACGGTCCGTCCGACGGACCTCCTTCTTGTCGAGGATGTGGCTCGCGTCGAGGTCGCGAACCTCACCGGCGATCCGGGCGGCGAGCCGCGACGGGTCGAAGGATTCGATCGTCCGGATCCCGGAGCGGCCGGAGACCATCCCCCGCCAGGTCGATGCGACGTCGTTGCCGAGGGCCGTCAGCATGCCCATCCCGGTGATGACGACCCGCCGCGGTTCGCTCGGCCAGCTCGTACTCATCGGGACGGATCCCGGATCGGGAGGGCGCGGCCAGCGCAAGGCGGCGCCGAGCACGTGCGCGCGAAGCGCGTGCTTGGTTCCAGGCGCGAGCGCACTCGAGCGTGCGTGAGCGACCGCGCGGAGGCGCCAACGCGGCGATGGCCCGCCATGCCGATCCGGGTCATCGGACGAGTTTCCCCGTTCGGACGGTCGCGGCGCGGTAGACGTCGCCGGGCAGGCCACGAGCGGAGATCGCATTCGAGACGGCCATCGTGTCGAAGTCCGTCCGGCGGATCTCCGCCGAGACGGTCTCGCCGTCGACCGTGACCAGGGCCCACGACGCGGTCGGGTCGCCGTCGAAGACATAACCCGCGGATCCGTCGTTGACGATGATCTTCCAGCCGAGGTCGCGGACCTCGGGCAGGTGGGTATGGCCGCAGGCGATGATCCGCGCGTCGGTTCGCGAGACGCGCTCGAGGATCACCGATGGGTCGAGCGCCTGATCGAAACCCTGGGTCTGCGAGCCCGGCGAGCCGTGGCAGGCGAGGAACATCGTGTCCTCGAGCCGCAGGCGGCGGTCGGACGGCAGCCGTCGGAGCCACGCGAGGCGCTCATCCCCGAGCTCCTCGTGCGCCCACTCGGCTGCAGCGCGGAAGGTATCGGGGACGCCGTCGGCCATCCACGGG
>DATHGS010000468.1:0-2056 GCA_035490155.1 Candidatus Methylomirabilota bacterium
AGCGTCACGTCGAACGTGCCCCGGCAGCCGGAGCCGCACGTCGCCATCACTTGCTTGTCGACGAGCGTTCGACCGCGAGGACATCTACGCGCTCATCAGCGCCCTCGACGACGTCATCGATCTCATCGAGGAGACGGCGGACACGTTCGTCCTCTACCGGATCGAGGCGCCCACGGGCACGGCTGTCGAGCAGGCCGCGATCATTGTCAAGCAGGTCGAGCTCATCCACGACGCCCTCGCCCACCTCAAGGGCTTCAAGGGACTCGACAAGTACTGGATCGAGATCCATCGCCTCGAGAATGAGGGCGACACCATCGTCCGGGCGGCGATCGCCGGCCTCTTCCACAACGCGACCGATCCGATCAACCTCGTCAAATGGAAGGACGTCTACGGCCTGCTGGAGGACACGATCGACAAGGCCGAGGACGTCGCCAACATCATCGAGCGGATCACCATCAAGCACGCCTGATCCGGCGGCCCGGCGGCCCGGAACTCAGCCGGCCGGTGTGAGCCAGACCGGATACTCGCGGATGTTCTCCGGGGTGCCGTCCTTGGCCGATCCATCCCAGGCCCGAAGCGTGCCCCACTGGGCCTTCGGCACGTCGTATTTGAGCGTCACGTCGAACGTGCCCCGGCAGCCGGAGCCGCACGTCGCCATCACTTGCTTGTCGACGAGCGTTCGACCGCCGCCGTCAAGAAGCGTCAGCCGGAACGTCGCCTCGAACACGTCGGCGGAGCCGGCGACCCGGGCCGGATTGCCGATGGCGGCTCCGGATGCGGGCCGGTCGACGAAGATCGCCGGCAGCTGGTCGACGTAATCGGCACGCCCGACGGGCCCGTCGAGGGTGACGCCCGCGCTGCCGAAGCTACTCGCCGTTTGCCCCTCGATCTTGAAGGCGACGGAGTGGACGGTCGAGAACTGGGTCAGCGTGTAGACGACCTGGCCGAGTCGATCGTGGATCGAGGCACTGCTGCCGTCGGACTCGAACTGGCTCGACAGGTCGATCGTTGCAAGCCTGTTCTTGATCGTGAGGCCCAGGAGCTTGCTGCCGTCAGGGATGGCCGAGCTGATCTGGTGCCCACGATCTGCGGCCGACGGGCCCGCCAGGAGCGCGTTGATCGCGGCGGTGGCGGGGGTGTTCGACGTTGGCACCTTGCGGAGGGTCGCGACGAGGCCGGTCGAGCCCGATGGACCACCCAGCACGAGGTACGTCCGAACCAGCTGAGTCCCCGTCGCCGAGCTGGGCGAGGGTTGGCTGGCGATCGGGCTGGCTTCCGGCTCGCCAGCGGGACTGTCGCTCGGCGAGGACGGCGAACCACTGGGGCCGGGGGTGAGGCCCGGGCCGGCGTCGACAGACGCGGCGGCGGAAGGCGGCGGGACGGTGCCAGTCACGCCGGTCGACGGGCTGCAGGCGCTCAATGAGCCTGCGACGAGGGCAACGGCGAGGATCGAGACACGAAGCTTCACGTTGCGGCTCCTGTGGGCGGTGGTGGAGTCCCACCACCGCCTAGGGCGATCGACGCCCGGCCGTTGTGACGTGACGATCCGATGGGCAGGCTCAGCCGCCGCGGCGCCTCAGCCGCGGTCCGTGCGGGCGAGTCGTTCGCCGGGCATCGCCTGAATCGGGCGGTTCGGCTGGGCTGGTCGTGGGCCGTGACCGGGACCGCCTGGGCGGTGCCCGCCTGGGCGCTGAGGGTTGGGTCGACCGCCCGGCCGACCGATCGGCCCATTGCCGATGCCATTCCCGATGCCGACTGGGGCTGGCCCGCGGCGGCCCTGGCCGTGGCGGGCGTTCGAGGGATGCCCAGCGCCCCGGAAGGGACCGGGTCGAGCGCCGTTCGCCGGGCGGGGTTCGCCGGGGCGATGGTCGAACCCGGGCCGCACGCCGTCGTGATTCGGTCGGGCCCCGTCATGGTTCGGTCGGGCGTCGCGGTTCGGTCGGGCGTCGCGGTTCGGATGACCGCCGCCAAAGGCGCGTGCCTCGCCGGCGTAGGCCCCACCCGAGGGTCGGCCGCCCATCGCCGGTCGGCCGCCCATCGCCGGTCGGCGGCGGTT
>DATHGS010000469.1:0-2138 GCA_035490155.1 Candidatus Methylomirabilota bacterium
GCCGACGTCGATCCCGAGCTCCAGCGCGTTCGTCGCCGAGACGCCGAGCAGGTCGCCGCCTGCCAGCCGGCGCTCGATCTCGCGGCGCTCGTGCTCGAGCTCGACCCGCCGACGCTCGAGGGCCGTCCGGAGATCCACACCCCCGCCGACGAGTCGGCCGATCTCGGCCAGGCCGATGCCCATGTCGCGCAGGGCGAGGATCCTGCGGATGTCGGGCAGCTGGGCGGGCGAGTAGTAGCGATAGCCGGTGGTTGGATCCGTCCATACGGGGCGGAAAAGCCCGACAGCGTCATACGACCGCAGGACCTTCGCCGAGACGCCGGCGAGCCCCGAGAACGGCCCGATCGTGAACACGGGCCAACCATAACCCTTGACCTTGTCCGTGGGTCAAGGTTGACCATGGTCGCAACGATCCCAGCAGCGCGAAGGCGACCGATGACATCGACAGACCAGCCACCTCCGAGCCACCTGCCCCGGCCGATCCGGATCGCCGCGCAGCTTCACCCCCAGCACGGCGACTACCCCGATCTCCGAACCGCCGTCCGCCGGGCGGAGGCGCTCGGCTATGACATCGCCTACAACTGGGATCACTTCTTCCCGCTCTACGGGGACTCTGACGGGGCGCACCTCGAATGCTGGTCGATGCTCGCCGCCTGGGCGGAGGCGACCGAGCGGATCGAGATCGGGCCGCTAGTCAGCTGCGTGTCCTACCGCAACCCGCAACTGCTCGCCGACATTGCCCGGACGGTCGACCGGATCAGCGGCGGACGCCTGATCCTCGGGCTCGGCGCCGGGTGGTTCGAACGGGACTACCGCGAATATGGGTTTGCGTTCGGGACGGCCGGAACGAGGCTTTCGGCGTTCGCGCAGGCGCTGCCGACGATCAGCCGACGCCTCGACGCCCTCAACCCGCCGCCCGCACGGCGACCACCGATCCTGATCGGCGGCTCGGGTGTGCGGCGAACGCTCCGCCTCGTCGCCGAGTTCGCCGACGGCTGGCACGCCGGCTTTCCGGAGCGACCGGTCGAGCTCGAGCCGAAGGTCGATGCCCTAGTCGGCTGGTGCAGGACGGTCGATCGCGATCCGGCCGCGATCGAATGGGGTGTCGGCGTCGAGCCGGACGACCTCGAACGGTTCCTCGCCGACGACGCCGACACCTACGTCCGGATGGGCTTCACGCAGTTCACGCTCGGCTTCAATGGCCCGGCCTGGGCGGTCGACGGTGGGCTAGCCTGGCTCGCCTGGCGCGACCGACGAAATGCCGAGGCGGGCCGGACGTAGCGGCCGCCGCTCCGACGTCAGCGCGGCTGGAACAGCTCGATCGCGTTGCCGGACGGGTCGTCGACGAGGATCTGGGAGCCGCCCGGCCCGTTGACGATGTCATTTCGAAACTGGAGCCCCGCTGCCCGCAGCCGGTCGACCTCCGCCGCCAGATCGGTAACGAGCAGCTGGATACGCGCCCAGCCGCCGGGCTCGGGCCTTCGGCCGTCGGGCATGAGCCGCCCGGCCGAGCTCGTCTCCCCGCTCAGGAGCAGTCGCAGGTCGCCGAGGGTGACCGCGGCGAAGGCCGGTGCGGCGTTGCTGTCAACGACGAACCCGAAGTGGGTCGTGTAGAAGTCGACGGATGCCGATACGTCGTCGACCATGTAGCGAACGTTGACTCTGGCCATGCGCTGATTCCCCTGAAGCGGGTCAGGAGCCGAGGCGCTCCAGCGTGATCATCGGGATCACTCGACCAGACTTCTCCGGATATTCGGCGAACTCGGGCCTGGCCGCAACGTGGTTGGCCCAGAGCCGATCGTGCTCGGCGCCCTCCTGGACGGTCGCCCTGGCCTTGAAGACCTCTCCGCCTGCTTCGACCTGGACGATCGGGTTCGCGATGAGGTTGTGGTACCAATCCGGGTTGGTCGGAGCCCCGCTCTTCGATGCGGCGACGCAGAGGCGATCGCCGTCTTTCGTGTAGGTCACGACGGCCTCGCGGGAGGTGCCGCTCTTCGCGCCGGTCGTCGTCAGGATCAGGAGCGGCGCACCTGCCATCGGTCCGGAGGTCACTTCTCCATGGGCCCGGAGGTCGGCCATGAGTCCCCGGGTGAATGCGGCATAATCGAAATCTGGCATTTGGATGGTCTCCTCGAGTC
>DATHGS010000470.1:0-3525 GCA_035490155.1 Candidatus Methylomirabilota bacterium
GACCGGATTCGGGATCGACGAGCGTCAGCTCGCCGACGTCCACGAGCTCGTCCTCGCGGGGATCGACGATCTCGACCGCGACCACGGTGTGTCGACCGGTCAGCTCCGCGAGTGCCGAGCGCCAGTCGCGCGGACCCCGAAAGTCGGAGACGACGACGGCCAGGCTCGCGGCCGTACGCGATCGGGCGACGAACCGCATGGCCGCTGCGGGCGACGTCCGGCCGCCACCCTCCTCGGCCGCGTCCTCGCGTAGGATGCCGACGAGACCGAGCATCCCCCGCCACCCGGCAACCGGGGCCAGGAACCGCTGGCGCGGCCCACCGAATGTGACGACGCCCAGCCGGTTGGCCCGACGTGCCGCGAGCCGCCCGACGATCACCGCGACACCCGCGGCGACGTCGGCCTTGCGCCTGTCGGCGGTCCCGAAGTGCATGCTGGCCGACCCGTCGAGCAGCAGCCACGTCGTGAGCTGGCGCTCCGGGACGTGCTCCCGGACGTGCGGCTCGCCTGTCCGGGCGGTGACGTTCCAATCGATCGAACGGACGTCGTCACCGGGGACGTAGGCGCGGATCCGGTCGAGCTCCATGCCCGCGCCACCACCGTGCGCCGCGTGATCGCCGGGCATGACGCCCCGCGACCTGCGCCCGAGCGGCAGCTCGAGCGCCGAGACGAGCGCCTCGGGGATCGAGCCCGGGCCGGGTCGTGCCGCCGTCGGCCGCGCGGCGGCAAGAAGACCGAGATCGCTCATGCCGGCGACTCTGCTGCGAGCGTCTCCAGCCGCGGTGCGGGGACGACCCCGGTGATCCGGCTGATGATCGAGTCCGGGGTGATCCCCTCGGCCAGGCCCGCGTAGCTGAGGACTAGCCGGTGGCGGAGGACGTCGGGGGCGAGCTCCGTGACGTCGGACGGGATCACGTAGCGCCGACCGCGGAGGAGGGCCAGCGCACGCGCCCCGTGGACGAGGTTGATCGAGCCGCGAGGGCTTGCGCCGTAGGCGACGTACGGCCCGAGGTCCGCGAGGTTCCAGCGGCCCGGTCGGCGGGTCGCGTCGACGAGAGTGACGGCGTAACTGACGATCCGCGGGTCGACATAGACGTTGCCGACGCTCGACTGGAGGATGCGCAGGCTGTCCGGATCGAGAACGGCGCGCGGCTTGAGGGTTCCGCCCATCGACCGGTTGACGATCTCCGCCTCCTCGGCCGGGCTCGGGTAGCCGAGGCGGATCTTGAGCATGAACCGGTCGACCTGGGCCTCCGGCAGGGGATAGGTGCCCTCGGCCTCGATCGGGTTCTGGGTGGCCAGGACGAGGAACGGATCCGGTACGGCGTGGGTGGTATGACCGATCGTGACCTGGTGCTCCTGCATGACCTCGAGGAGGGCCGACTGGACCTTGGCCGGCGCCCGGTTGATCTCGTCCGCGAGGAGGAAGTTGGCGAAGACCGGGCCAAGCTCGGTCTCGAAGGTCGCCCGATCGGGCCGGTAGATGCGGGTTCCGATGAGGTCCGCAGGGACGAGGTCGGGGGTGAACTGGATCCGTCGGAACGAGCCGCCGAGGATGTCGGCCAGGGTCTTGATGGTCAGGGTCTTCGCGAGGCCGGGCACGCCCTCGAGGAGGAGGTGGCCGCCTGCGAGCAATCCGACCAGGATCCGCTCGAGCATCGCGTCCTGGCCGACGATCACCCGACGGATCTCGAACAGGATCGCTTCGGCGGTTGCCCGCGAGTCGGATGGATCGGGGAGGACCCGCAGGTCCGGGTTGTCGGTTGACGGTTTCGTCATCGTGACCTCGCGCTGTGGAGGGTGCGCGAGGCGGGGGGAGGAACGCCTCGCGCACCGTAGAAACGGGCCGCCGGAAGGAGGCGACCGTCCCCGGAGTTTCGAGGCGGTGTCTTAGAAGGCTCTGAGAATCGATGGCCGGCTCCCGGTTCGTCGTTGTTCCCGCTGGCGGTACGGGAGGCGCGCCGATGGCGGCCCGGCGGCGGCCCGGCGGCGGACGATCTAGGGCGGGGGCAATCCCAGTGCGCGCGCCGCCCATGGAAGCGCCGCTCGCGCCTGCATCAGCTGGAGCGGCCGAACGTGCGGCGCGTCCGGGATCGGCGGGCGTCCCGCTCCCGCGCAGAAGAACCCCGCGACCCAGGCGGCAAGCGCCGGGGCATCTGGAAGGATCGACTCCGGCGGCGGGCCGCCCTCTGCATGGAGGCTGGGCAGCCAGAACGCGATGTCAAGGTCCGGGTTGCCGAGCTGAGCGTGATTCCAGTCGATGACGATCGCGTGACCGTCGCGGAAGCACAGATTGTCGCTGCGGATGTCGATATGGACGAGCGCGTCGCCCGCAAGTCGAGCTCCCGAAGCCGCATCCATCAGGGTGCTCAGGGCCGCGTCAAGCCAGGCCGCCGAGCACAGGCCCAGGGCGAGGAACGGGGCCGGTTCTGCCGCGATGCCCTGCCAGTCGGCGCCCGAATCGAGCGAGCGATGGATGAGGTGCTCGGGTGGCCGCGTCTCGTGGATCGCGGCAAGGGCATCGAGGACGGCCGCTACCCGCTCATCCGTCCAGGGAGGCGGCCAGTCTGCGGCCGAGAGGTCCTCGAGCGCGAGGGCCGGCCGCTCACCGTCGTCGTCGAAGCCGCGAACCATCGGAAGGAACCAGCCGCGCAGGGACGTGTAGTTGCGCCACTCGGCGCGGAACCAGTCGGCCGTGATATCGGTCGCGCCGATCTTCACGAAGGCCGATCGGACGCTCGGGCTCGGGCCGTGACCGTCGGCCACGATCCAGCGGGCAGCGGTCCCGGCGGCGGTGCGACCGACCGTGGCCGGGCGGAATTGACGCGGCCGCCAGCCGAGCGCGCGCTCCATCCGGTCGATGTCGGCGGCTGGAGGCATGACGGTGTCGGGCGGATAGCTCATCGCGTCAACGCGAGTCGAGCGCCTCGGCGAGCTCGTCGAGTGTTTCGATGACCGCGGCAGCACCCGCACCGATGAGGGCGACCGAATCGACCGCCGATCCGGCTCTCACCCCGATCGCGACCATGCCGGCAGCAACCGCCGAAACCATGTCCCATGTCGAATCGCCGACATACCAGCACCGAGCCGGATCGACCCCGAGCTCGCGGGCGGCGAGGAGCAGGAGGTCCGGCTCGGGCTTGGCGTGCTTGACGTGGCTGGCGTCGACGATCATTGGCTCAGCGGCCAGACCGAGCGCCGCAACGGACGTGGCCACTTGCGCCTTGCGACTCGATGTCGCGATGGCCCAGCTGATGTCGCGGGCCTCGATCGCCTCGACCAGTCGCCGGACTCCCGGCAGCGGGCTCGGTGAGCGGTTAAGCCGCCCGTAAATCTCACCGGAGAGGTGGTCGATTTCCTCTGCGCGCGCCTCGTCGATCGACACGCCGGCGACGGCCGCGACCTCCTTCGCCAGCCTCTTCCCATCGAGCCCGATGAGCGGCGCGAGCTGCTCGCGGCTGGTCGGCAGGCCCGCTTCCTCGAGCGCCCTGAGCCAGGCGGCGATCCGCGTCTCGACGGTGTCGA
>DATHGS010000471.1:0-2090 GCA_035490155.1 Candidatus Methylomirabilota bacterium
CGAGCTCGCGCGACCAGCAGCCACCGCCGCCGACCTGGTCGTGGAGACCGATCTGCCGCCGACCCTGGACGCTCGCGGCGATCCCGACCAACTCGCCCAGGTCATCGGCAACCTGCTGCAGAACGCGATCCGCTACAGCTCGCGGGGCGGCCGCATCTCCGTTCGAGCCGAACGCCGTCCGGCCGACGTGCTCGTCTCGGTGGCAAATACCGGCGAGGACATCCCGGCGGCGGATCTCCCGCACATCTTCGAACGCTTCTATCGGGTCGAGAAGTCCCGCGATCGCGCCCATGGCGGCGCCGGTATCGGCCTGGCGATCGTCCGCCAGCTCGTCGAGGCGGCGGGCGGGACCGTCGGCGCCGAATCGCGCGACGGGACGACGCGGTTCTGGTTCAGCCTCCCCGCCTAGCCAGCTGGTCGAGCAGCTTCGCCACCAGCGCCGTCCAGCCCGTCTGGTGGCTCGCCCCGAGACCCGCCCCGGTGTCGCCGTCGAAGTACTCGTAGAAGAGGACGTTGTCCCGCCACTCTGGATCGGTCTGGGCCCGCTCGTCGGCCCCGAAGACCGCCCGCCGGCCGGCCGTGTCGCGGACGAAGATGCGAGTCAGCCGCCGCGCAAGGTCGTTGGCGATCCCGTCGAGCGTCAGGTGCCGGCCGGAGCCCGTCGGAGCCTCGACCGTGAAGTCGTCGCCGTAGTAGTGGTGGAACTTCTGGAGCGCCTCGATCAGGAGGTAGTTCAAGGGAAACCAGACCGGCCCGCGCCAGTTCGAGTTGCCACCGAATAGCCCGCTCCGCGACTCGGCCGGCTCGTAGCGAACCTCGTGGTGGATGCCCTCGAAGTCGAGCATGTAGGGGTTGTCGAGATGGAACCGGCTGAGCGCCCTGATCCCGTGGGGCGAGAGGAATTCGGCCTCGTCGAGCATCCGTCCCAGGAGGAGCTTCATCCGGTGGCCGTGGACGAGTGCGAGGAGCCGCCGCTGCCCGACGCCGGGGTCCTCCCAGCTTGGGACGAGCGACGCCAGCTCCGGGCGGTTGCGGAGGAACCACCGAAGGCGCCGGGCGAAGGTCGGGAACCGCTCGAGCACGTCCGGCTCGAGCGTCTCGACCGCGAGCAACGGGATGAGCCCAACGAGTGAGCGGACCTTCAACTGGATCGTCGAGTCGTCGGGCAGGTGGATGACGTCGTAGAAGAAGCCGTCTTGGTCGTCCCACAGCGAGATCCCGGCGCCGCCGAGATCGTTCAGTGCCCCGCCGATGTAGAGGAAGTGCTCGAAGAACTTCGTGGCGACATCCTCGTAGACCGGATTCTGGCGGGCCAGCTCGAGGGCGATCTGCATCATCTGGAGGCTGTAGAAGCCCATCCAGGCGGTCCCGTCCGCCTGGGCGAGGTGGCCGCCACCCGGCAGCTCGGCGCTGCGGTCGAAGACGCCGATGTTGTCGAGCCCGAGGAACCCACCCTGGAAAACGTTGTGACCGTCGAGGTCCTTGCGGTTCACCCACCAGGTGAAGTTGAGCAGCAGCTTGTGGAAGACCCGCTCGAGGAAGGCCCGATCCGCCCGACCGGTGATCCGCCTGTCGATCTTGTAGACCCGCCACGATGCCCAGGCGTGGACGGGCGGATTGACGTCGCTGAAGTTCCACTCGTAGGCCGGCAGCTGGCCATTCGGGTGCATGTACCACTCGCGGGTCAGGAGGACGAGCTGGCTCTTCGCGAATTCCGGGTCGATGAGGGCGAGCGGGATCGTGTGAAAGGCGAGATCCCAGGCCGCGAACCACGGGTATTCCCACGGATCCGGCATCGAGATGACGTCGGCGCTATTGAGCTCGCGCCAGTCGGCGTTGCGGCCGAGATGCCGGCTGGCCGACGGTGGTGGGCCGGCCGGGTCGCCATCGAGCCAGCGACCGACGTCGACGTGGTAGTACTGCTTGCCCCAGATCAGGCCGGCAAACGCCTGACGCTGGACGAGCCGCTCGTCGTCCGACAGGCCGGCCGGCGTCACCGACGCGTAGAAGGCGTCGGCTTCGGCTCGGCGAGCCGCGATGAGGTCAGCGTGTCCGACGGTTGGTGAGACCGGGGCTTCGCCACGAGTCAG
>DATHGS010000472.1:0-2534 GCA_035490155.1 Candidatus Methylomirabilota bacterium
ACCAGTCCGTACGGGACGACGCTGTCCCCGATCACCTTGACGCCGACGCCGGCGACCCCGCCGACCACGATCACGTGGGCGACCTTCAACACGACGGCCTCTCCGGCGGGCATCCACACGATCTGGATCCAGGGCCACTCCCCGAGCCCGTATCTGACCGACCACTTCTACCCCGTCGCGATCAACATCGGCGGCGTCTTGAGGGACTTCGCCCCCACCGGCGCCGGTCTCGTGGTGTCGACCCCGACCACCGGCACCACCGGCACCGGGTCCTTCTCGATCGGGACGTCTGGCAACGGATCCCAGGCGTTCGCGCCGACCGGCAGCCCGCAGACGATCACCCTCACCCTCGAGGGACCACCGAATGCCGACCCGGCCCTCAGCGGCGTCCTGCCGGTCGGGCTTGGTGCGACGAGCCTCTGTCCAGATCCTCAGCCCGCTCCTTGCGCCTCGCCGTCGAGCTTCCCCCTCAGCAAGGGCATCACCCAGACGATCAACGTGTCGATCAACGGGGGATCGCTCGTGCCGGGGGAATACCCGCTCACCATCCGGGCGACGGGGACCAACTCGGATGGCCAGACGGTCACCCGCCTCATCCCGATCGTCTTCGACGTCGCGACCGGCTCGAGCGGCACCCAGTACGTCGACCTCACCGGCTTCGCGCTCTTCAGGATCACCAACATCGATACCAGCAACTCCGTCGATGGCTACGCCATCAGCGGCATGTACACCAATCCAAACGACCCAGCCCTGCGTCGCGGTCAGGTGGCGAGGTTGGTGCCCTGGAACTAGCCGGTTAGGGCACGGCACATCGACTCCGTGGGCGGCGCACTGACGCGCGTCGACCCGACCTTGGGAGGCTCACGTCAATGGAAATGGAATACAAGGATCCGTCCAAGCGTGGACGGTGGATCGTCGTCATCGGGGTCGTACTCGCGATTGCCGCGGGCGGCGCCGCCTTCTTCCTGATCAACCAGGCCCAGCAGCAGGCCGGCCAGGGCGGCCTCCAGAAGGTCGCCGTCGTCGTCGCGTTGCGGCCGATCCAGGCCCGCGTCCCGATCGTCGCCGAGGACGTCACCGTCCGCGAGGTCCCGATCGACCCGACGAATGCCCAGGGCATCGTGAGCACGCCGGACAAGGTCATCGGCCACGTCCTGTCGGTTGCGGTCCTCCAGGACCAGATGATCACCACGAACCTGTTCGCGACGGAGACCAGCGGCGGCTTCTCGATCCTCGACCCGGGAGAAACGGTCGGACCCGATTCAGAGGTCTGGCGAGCCGTCGCGCTGACGGTTCCCGACAACCTCGCGGTCGGCGGTCTCATCGGGCCGGGCATGTCCGTCGACGTCCTGATGAGCGCGACGGTCCTCGTGCCCCAGGATCTCCTCGACCAGGGCAAGTACTACAGCGACAAGGCGACCAAGATCACCTACCAGAACATGATCGTCCTCGCCAAGACCGGTTCGACCTACATCGTCAAGGCGACCCTCACCCAGGCCGAGGAGATCACCCACCTCCAGTCCGCGGGCAACGCGACGTTCGCAATGGTCATGCGCCCGGAGGCCGACACCCGCCAGGTCAACGCGGCCGCGTACGGCGAGACGACGAACAAGGTCATTGCCAAGTACGGCCTGCCCATCCCCGAGGTCTACCCACCCGGCAAGGGTCCGATCCCGACGCCCGCGCCGACACCGACGGCGCCGCCCGCTGGGTCCGGTTCGCCGGCTCCATCCGGCTCACCGGCACCGAGCACCGGTCCCTGAGCCCCGCACCCCGACCGGTCGGCGGCCGTCCGCCAGACGCCACACCCATCCGCTGATACCGACGATCCAGGCATTCCCGGCCATCCCGGCGATCCGCCGGGTGCCGCCGCCCGCGACGCCTTTCCCGTCGCGCCGCTGACCCGGCGCGCCTCCCCGGCCACCCGGTCCGCCCTCGCGGACCGGGTGGCCGCACGTTTTCAATCCGGCGACGCCTCGAGAGCCGCCTCCCATGCCGCGGTCACCAGCCGGCGCGTCGCCTCGCGATTCCCCGATGCATCGATGACCCGGGTCGACAGCGGCCCGAGTTGCGCGGTGAGATCCCCCTGGGCGGCGATCCGCTGATCGGCCTCGGCCGCCGGTGAGCCGCGACCGACCAGGCGCCGGCGCTGGGCCTCCGCGACGCAGGTCACCAGCCAGACCTCATCGCACTCGGCGGCATAGCCCGCCTCGATCAGCTTGATCGCTTCGATCACGACGGCCGGAGCGCCGGTCGCCTCCGCGCCCGCGACGGCGGCCTCGATCCGCGGCCGGACGGTCGGGTGGACGATGGCCTCCAGGTCGCGAAGTGCGGCCTGGTCGGAAAAGACGAGCCGCCCCAGCGCCGCTCGATCCAGGGAGCCGTCGGGGCGCCGGTAGGCCTCTCCGAACCTGGCGACGACGTCGTCGAGGGCCGGCTCGCCGACATCGGTGACACGACGAGCGATGGTGTCGGCATCGACGACGACCGCACCGAGCTCGCCGAGCCATCGGCCGATGGTCGACTTGCCGCAG
>DATHGS010000473.1:0-5568 GCA_035490155.1 Candidatus Methylomirabilota bacterium
GTCCGAGGCCCGTCGATTGGGCGGCAGCACGGTATCGCCGACCGACCCGTCGGGTTGACCCTGTGGCTCGATGCCGCCCGTCCTTGGGTCGGCGCCCACAAAAGGGAGCCCGATATGGCGATCGCCGCGTTTTCGGAAACGGAAGAGCGCTTCCGTGCGGACCCCAACACGGCCAAAGGCACGCCGGCTGTCACAGCGACGCTCGCCAACGGCCGAGCCCGCCTGTCGGCCGGGCCGTTCAATTGGGACGCCGACCTGCCGGCCACGATCGGCGGCACCAACCTCGCGCCGAGTCCAACCGCGTACCTCCTCGGCGCCCTGGCCGGGTGCGGGGTCGCGTTCATGCACGACACGCTCGCGCCGCAGTTCGGCGTTCGGATCGACGCCATCACTGCGGTCGCACGATGTTCCACGGACCTGCGGGGTCTTCTCGGCATCGACGACGCATCTCCGGAGCTGGGCGATATCGCCCTCGATATCCAGATCACGACTTCGGACGGGGATGACAAGACCGGGCCGATGTTTGACGCGTGGCGGGAACGCTGTCCGATCTTCCTCGCGCTGCTGCGCCCGCGAACGGTGTCCCTGACGACGCGCATCGCCTGAGACGAGGTGCAGCGGCGGCCCAAACATCAGCGGCGTGAAGGCGACCCGCGAGTGATGGCCGTTGACCGGCTGCAGCGCCCCATACGGCGGCCCTCGGCTCGTCGCGTTCGTTTGGCGTGACGGAATCGAGGCGAACTCAAACTGGGGCATCGAAGGTGATCCGCGCCGGCTTGGATGCTAGCGACTCGGAATGTCGACCAAAGAGGTCGAAGGGTCGAATCCTTCCTCGCCAGCCGCTTTTCGCCTCAATGTATGACGGGTGGTCAGCGGTCGTCGAACGCGGCGACCTGGTCGAACGGACGCCGTGCTTGTTGTGGGACGATCATCGGCCGACGAGCGATTGGCGGCGGAGAGGACCGGATGCGACTCCAGCGACGGCGATTCAGTGAGCCAAGCGACGTGCGGACGATTCCCCACGGTCGGATCGACGTCGTCGATCTCGACGACACGGTCGTCGGGCGGATGACATACGAGCCGGGTTGGCGCTGGTCGATTGACGTTCAGCCGATCGCCGGCACCGACACGTGCCAATACCATCACCTAGGGGTCACGCTCTCCGGGCGACTGCGCGCACAAATGGCCGACGGGACGGAACTCGAGCTGGGTCCAGGTGACGTCTTCGAGATCCCACCGGGCCACGATGCCTGGGTCATCGGCGACGAGCCGTGGGTCTCGGTCGACTTCGAGGCGATGCGGACCTACGGTCGACAGGGCGACGCCCGGGACGAACGGATCCTCGCGACGATGGTCTTCACCGATATCGTCGATTCGACCCGCAGCGCGCGCGAGTTCGGTGCCGCGCGCTGGCGGGATCTCGTTGGAGAGCACAACCGCAAGGCGTCGGCCGCAATCGATCGACATCGGGGACGACTCGTCAAGACGACCGGAGACGGCGTGCTCGCCCAGTTCGACGGTGCCGAGCGCGCCGTTCGCGGGGCGGCCGCGATTCGCGAGGCGGCTCACGGCCTTGGGCTCGAGATTCGCGCCGGCGTCCATACCGGCGAGGTCGAGCTGACCGCCGACGACGTCCGCGGAATCGCTGTCCACACGGCCGCCCGGATCATGGCCGTCGCCGAGTCGGGTGAGATCCTCGTGTCGGCAACGGTCATGGATCTTCTCGACGGCTCCGGGCTGACGTTCGAGGACGCCGGGATCCATGAGCTGAAGGGCCTGCATGGAGCCCGCCAGCTGTACCGCCTCGAGGCGCTCGAGCCCAGCCCTAAATGAGGGGTGGCGATTGCCAGTCGATGACACCGACGAGAGCGTCGATCAGACGGAGCGCATCGCGAGCGCCATTGGCCTCGCCCTTCTCGAAGTCGCCATTGGTCAGGGCCATCTGGTTTGTCACGTGGGCGAAGCAGAGGACCCGCTTGCCACGAGCATTCGCGAAGGCGTAGAGCGCGGCGGCCTCCATCTCGACGGCGAGAACGCCCTCGCCGCGACGACTGGCGATGGTCGCGGTCGTCTCGCGAAAGGGTGCGTCGGTCGTCCAGGTGCTGCCCCGCTCGACCAACAACCCGCTGGCGACGAGCGCCCGCTCCGCCGCGTCGAGGAGGGTTGGATCGGCCTCGGCGTATCGCGCCGGCGGCAGGTAGTGGTAGCTCGTTCCCTCGTCGCGGATGGCCCGATCGATGAGGATGAAGTAGGGCGGCGTGCCGACCGGTCTGATCTGACCCGCTGAGCTGATGCTCAGCAGGAGCTCGCAGCCCGAGGCGAACAGTTCCTCGGCGACGAGGACGGCGAACGACGCACCGATGACACCGCCGATCAGCCCGAATGAGGCGTCGTCGTGCCCGACGACGTGCAATTCGGTGTGGTAGCAGGCCCACGCTGGATCCGTTCGGGCACGCCCTGTCGCGACGACGTCGCGGAGGATGTCCGCGTCGGGATCGAGGACACACACCCGCGGCACCTTGCTGACGGGCAAACCCTTCTGGCGTCGGGCCTCCCGCAGGAGATTCTCCGGTGTGAACGCAGACGGCTCGGCGTGGCGCTTGTCATCGATGATCGGGTGTTGCATCAGGAGACCGACGGTACCGAAACGGGCCACGCCGGCTCGGTCGTCGTCGCGCGTGCGGTCGCCGCCGCGGTCCGGAAGGTCCGCGCGTGCGCCATCAACTACCTCGTAAGCGAGCCACGGCGCGGAGGACGATAGCGGCGGCGATCGCGACGGCGAGGATCGTCGTCGCACCGAAAGATCGAGCGATCGGCCGGAAGGAAGCACCGGCCGATTTGATCTCGATGTAGCCAATTGGGTCGGCCGCTGCTCCCCCGCCGCCGCCCGAGCCTGCACCCTCGGGGGCCGACCCACCGCCTCCGCCGACGCCCCATCGCACCCGGGCGACGGGGATGACTGTCACGCCGTCTCGCTCGACGGGCTCGCCGAACACCGCCTGAACGCGAGCGTGGCCACCGACCTGGGAGACAAGCTGCTCGAGGAGTCGCGACCCGGGGTCATGTTCGGCCGCTTCGCGGGCCTGATCTTCCGGTGTCTTCATGGCGATAGGCTACTTCGAGTCGAACGGATCCATTTCGATCTCGATCGCTGTGCCTCTTCGCATCGGAGGATGATGTCTCGGTGAATGAGCAGCTGGACAACACGATCGAGCCGACGCCCGACCCGGAGGGGCCGGAATGTGCATGCCCAGCCGATTCTCGGATCGCTCGACATTTCGACGCCAAGGTGGCCGAACGCTTGGCGAGAGGCCAAGATCCGGGCCTGGTCCCGGCCTCGGAGCGTCTCAGAGATGCGCTTCTGTCCCTGGGACCAACGGGCATGACGCTGCTCGAGCTCGGTTGCGGGCGCGGCGGGCTGCTCCTCGCGCTGACCGAGGCAGGTGCGGCGAGCGCCACCGGCGTCGACCTCTCGGCGGCGAGCATCGACGCGGCCCGAAATCGATTCGAGCAAGCGCAGCTGTCGGACCGCGTACGGCTCTCGGTCGGCGATGCCGCACGTGTCCCGCTCGAGCCTCAGGACTGGGTGATTCTGGACCGGGTCATGTGCTGTTACCCGGACATCGAGCGGCTGCTGGCCAACACGCTCCCGGCAGCGAGGCGGCTCTACGCGTTCACCGTCCCGTCATCGCGAGGTTGGCGAGGCGTCATCGCCCGGCTGGAGGAGTGGCTTGAGAATGCCTGGAACAGCCTGCGCGGCCGGCCGTGTCCTGGCTACGTTCACGACCTCGACCTGATCGATAGGCGCCTCAGTGGCGCCGGCTTTCGGCTTCGGCACCGCGACCATCAGCGTCTGTGGCACATCGCAATTTATGAACGCAGCGCGCCCTGATTGCGACGGGAGGTCGCTGACCCTCGCGACCTCGATCTCCTGGAGGTCATCGCCCCGTACGACCTGGATCGTCATCGGCTCGCCAATCGGATGACCGCGCAGCGCTCGCTGATCTCGGGATTGGCATGCAGCAGCTCGCCATCGACCGCGACGATCCGATCCCCTCGCTCGAGGCTCGTTTCAGCCAGCTGGCTCCCGGCCGGGGTGGCACGCCGCGTGGGCGTCGGCGAGATCGCAGACATCGCCCTCGTATAGCAGCCGACCGGACGCGTAGAGCGCACCG
Source organism: Candidatus Methylomirabilota bacterium (assembly GCA_035490155.1). Classification (GTDB taxonomy): domain Bacteria; phylum Chloroflexota; class Limnocylindria; order Limnocylindrales; family CSP1-4; genus CF-46. The sequence goes on from DATHGS010000473.1 coordinate 4,176, forward strand.
TAAGCGGCAACCGCCGACGCGGCCGCGGCGATGGCGTCCTCCAGTAGTGCCGGCTGGCTCCCGGATGGGCGTTGCGATCCTCGGTCCGCGGATCGTTGTCGTTGGCGAGGGTCGGAACGCTGGCGATGTTTCGAATGTCGGCATCTGGATCGGCACGATCCGCTGACCCGCAGTGCCCGCATCGTGGAGGCGCATCGCGTCGCGCGGTAGACTGGGGGCGGTGTCGAGTGGGCACCTGACTCATCCGGTTTTTCGGATGGGCACCGGATTCGTTTTCGGATGGGCACCTGACTCACCCGAAGACCAAGGGCGGCGGACCGCCGGATCACGTTCAAGACGGCGTCGGCGAGGCCTGATTCGGGTATCTGACTCTGGATCAGGAGATCGAAGGTTCGAATCCTTCCTCGCCAGCCAACCCCACCACATGTTGGGGCGCAACGAGGGTCGACCGCAACATGTTGTGTAGGCGCCCGTTGGTCACCACGGCTGCCTGGGCAGATCGCGGGTCCTCGAAAATCAGGCGCACTCGTTTCGAGCGTGAAATGGTCTGTTGTGCGCCTGACTCTTACGGACTTGTGCGCCTGACTCTTCCCGACTTTTGCGCCTGACTCCGGTTTTGTGACAAATGTTTCAGGCTCGGTAAACGATCCTCGGCCTCGGCACGATTGCCGCCAACCGGTGAGAGCGGCAACTCGCTGAAGAGTGCCGATACGCGGGCCGCGTCGATGGTCGCTGTCGCAGGTCAACCCTTTGACCGAGGGTGCGGCCAGGGCCGAGATCGCGGCCGGGCGCGGATCCTCGGCCGCCACGGACAGACCACCGGCCAGTGCTGTCACGGTCGCGGAGACGACCGCGTCGCATGGGAGTTCCTTGGTTAGCCGACCTGGAGGGTCGTACGTAGATCCCCGAGCCGCAAGACAGCACGAGAGATTCCTCCGTTCCGGCGTACTCCGCTCGATGCGGATTACAGGTGTTCACGACGCTGTACGACGGTCGAGTCGTCGCCTATTCGACCGCGGATGGCTCGCAGGTCTGGTCCGCTCAGCTTCCGGCCGGGACGAACTCGCCACTCGTGATCGCCGGCGACCGGCTGGTGACCGCCGCGGGCGTGCCGCAGGGCCCGGACCAGAAGTCTGCGCTCGTGGTCTTCCAGCTCAATGGCACACCGGTGACGCCTCCGTCACCGCCGCCTGGCAGCCCCAGCCCGAGCGCGAGCCAGAACCCGATCGCGAGCCCCACCCCGCCGAGCGTCATCGCCCCGTGATCCACGGCGACCCGGTCGCCACCTGAAGCGCGAAACGCCCGGTACCGAAGTGCCGGGCGTTTCGCTGTGCGACGAGCGCGGGTGTCGATCTTCGTTGACCCTCCTGTACATCGGGTCCATGCTTGGTCT
>DATHGS010000474.1:0-6060 GCA_035490155.1 Candidatus Methylomirabilota bacterium
CGGCGCGGCGCTCGACGGGATGGCGCGCCACCTCCTCGGTCACGGCGTGACCTCATTCCTGCCGACCGCGGTCAGCGCGCCGCTGGCGGGTCTCGTCGCGTTTGCCAGTTCGGTCCGCGAATGGGCCCCGGTCGCCGGTGCCGACGGCGCAGCCGCGCTCGGGTTCAACCTCGAGGGCCCGTTCCTCTCGCCGTCCAGGCGCGGGGCGCACGATAGCGCCGCCCTGCGGGTTCCCGCAGATGTCCCACGAGCCGATCTCGAGCCGTTGCTCGACGGGCTCCGGCTGATCACGGTCGCGCCCGAGCTGCCCGGCGCGCTCGAGCTCATCGGCTGGCTTCGCGACCGCGGCGTCGCGAGCTCCCTCGGCCACTCCGACGCCGATCTGGACCAGGCCCGGGCCGGTTTCGCTGCCGGCGCAACCGGGACGACCCATCTCTTCAACGCGATGAGTGGTATCGACCACCACCGGCCGGGGCTCGCGGTCGCGGCCCTCGACGAGGACCGCGCGCACGTCGAGCTGATCGCGGACGGCGAGCATGTCGACCCCTCGCTCTGGCCGATCATCACCCGGACGAAGCCTGACGGGCGGCTGGTCCTCGTGAGCGACGCGATCCCGCAGGCCGGGCTGGGCGACGGGCGGGCCATCCTCGGCGGGCTGGAGTGCGTGGTCGTCGGGAATCGTGTCACGCTCGTCGGCACGACGACGCTCGCCGGGTCCGTGATCGCGCTCGACACCGCGGTTCGGAACCTCGTCGCTGCCGGCCTTCCGCTCTGGTTCGCGGTGGCGGCGGCGAGCCGCAATCCGCTGGCCCTGATCGGCGTCACCGACCGCGGTCGGCTTGCGGTCGGCCAGCGAGCGGACGTCGTCGAGCTAGATGACGAGCTCCGGGTCCTGCGCGTCATGCGCGAAGGCGCCTGGATCGCGGGTGCCCCGGGCTGACCTTCAGCGCGCCGGCATCGCCGCGAACGTCCGCTCGATGTCGTCAAGGGTCCTGACGGTCGCCTCGGTGACGACGCCGAGATAGCGCTGCCCGAACTCGACCGACGCCTCGCGCGCGTCGCCCCACGTGCCCGAGTGCGTCGCCCGGTGAACCGAGCCGGGTGTCGTGAAGAAGAACGCCGTGTGGACGGCGGCGCCGTTCGTGACGTCCGGGAACGGCGGCATCTCGGCGTTCGCCGCTGCAAGGTCGACGAGGCCCTCGTCGATCGCCATGACGGCCGACGTCTCGCCACGGTTCGCGTGCAGCCCGTTCGACGGGTCGAAGAACTCGGCGGCCTCGGATGGGGTCATCCCGTCCCAGTAGTTCACCGGGAACGCCCGGACCGCCTCGGGCAGCCGCGGCGCAGCGTTCGCGCAGGCATAGGCGATCGCCATCGTATTGTCGTAGTGGCCGTTCAGGAAAACGATCCGCCGGAATCCGATCGCGGCGAGCGAGACGGCAACGTCCTCGACGAGCGCCATGAAGGTCGGGATCCGGATGTGGACGACGCCGGTGAACCCGACGTGCGGATACGACAGGCCGTAGTTGATCGTCGGCGCGACGACAGCGCCGATCCGTGGGGCGACCCGCCGGGCGACCTCGTTCGGGACGATAACGTCGGTGAGCAACGGGCCGTGGGGGCCGTGCTGCTCCGTGGAGCCGGTCGGGACGATGACGGTGTCATGCGCGGCCAGAAAGGCCTCCAGCTCGGGGTTCGTCATCTCGCCCAGGAACACCGTCGGCGGTTTCATCTTGAGTGCCTCCTCATGTGTCGTGAGTGCCTCCTCGTGTGTCGTGTCGGGCGATCTTCGTCGTGAGCTCGCCGATTCCCTCGATCCAGCACGTCACGACGTCACCTGGCTCGAGATGGCGGTCGGGGCCGGGCGGAGAGGTCAGGCGGGCCGGCGTCCCGGTCGCAATGAGGTCGCCGGGGCGGAGCGCGAGATGGTGGCTGAGGAAGGCGACGATCTCCGCGACCGAGAACCGCATCTGCGAGCTGCGTCCGTCCTGGATCGGCTCGCCGTTGATCGAGCACCTGAGTTGGAGATCGGCGGGGTCCAGCTCGCTGACGGGAACGAGGCGAGGTCCCGCCGGGCAGAACCCGGGCATCGATTTGCCGACGAGCCACTGGTCGCCGTCGAGCCACGGGTCGCGCGACGACAGGTCGTTCACGATCGTGTAGCCCAGGAGGTGGTCGAAAACATCGGCGGGGTCGACGCGCCAGGCGTCCCGGCCGATCACGACACCGAGCTCGCATTCGGCGTCGACGTTCGCCGTGAGCGTCCGGTCCCACGACAGCGTGGCGCCGTCGGTGGTGAACGAGCTGGCGGCCTTGCCGTAGATCATCGGGCGGTCGGGCCCCGCTCCTTCCGGTTCCCCGGGAACGCGGTAGTTCAGCCCGACGGTGTAGATCGCCCCGGGTCGGAGGAGGTCGAGATGCATCGCGCTCAGGCCGTGACGGTAGGGTCGGCGAGGAGCGGGGCCACCGCAGCCCGCATGACGTCGGCCATGCCGCCGACACCGGTCCAACGCTCGAACGCGATCGCGGCCTGGGCGATGAGCATCTCGGAGCCGTTCGAGGCGCGTAGCCCTCGTGCCCGGGCCGCCTCGAGGAGTGGCGTCTCGGCCGGAACGTAGACGAGGTCGAAGACGGTCGCGGTCGCCGGCAAGGCGGCGACATTTAGCGTCATTCCGGTGTCCACCATCCCGACGGTCGTCGCGTTCACCGCCAGATCGGCCGACCGCAAGGCGTCCAGGAACGCCGAGTCGTCGAGCGCGACAGCCGAGCCCACACCGGCCCCGACGCCGGCCATGCGCTCGAGCAGGGCGGCAGCGGAGGTCGCTGTGCGGCTCCCGATCGTGACTCGGCGCACACCGGCAGCGAGGCAGGTGAACACCACCGCGTGGGCGGCGCCACCCGCACCGGCGACGACGACATCGGCCCCCTCGAGGGACCGGCCCATCGCCAGCTCGACACCGGCCCGGAAGCCTGGCGCGTCGCTGTTGAAGCCGATCAGCCGACCGTCATCGGTTCGGACGACGTTGTTGACTGCTCCGATCGCCCGGGCGTCGCCCTCGATCTCGTCCACGAGGCCAGCGACAAGCGGCTTGTACGGGGCGGTCACACCAAGCCCAAGGAAGTCCGGACCGCGCGACGCCACAACGGCGCCCGGGACCGCCTCCTCGTCGAGCTCGGCGAGGACGTACTCACCGTCGATGCCCGCGGCCGCGAATGCCGCATTGTGCATCACGACGGAGTGCCGTCGTCGGAGCGGCTTGCCAAGGAGGGCGACCCGGCGGGTCACGACGGGACGGCCACCGCGCCGCGGTTCGGCTTGCGGACCGGCCCGGCCGTCGGCGGGAACGTGACGTTCGGGATGATCTCGCGGACCCAGTCGTGGAGCTGCCGCGGATCGGGGGTCATCGTGTGGAGGATGAACTGCTCCACCCCGGCGTCGACCCGCGCCTGGAGCGACGCGACGATCTCGTCCGGCGTCCCGAACAGGTAAACCGTCTCGAGGTACTCCGGCCCGCGCTCGCCGCTCATCACCTTCAGGAACGCCCGGTGCTGCTCCTCGCGGGCCCTGGCCGGATCGTTCGTCAGGACCAGGTGCAGGAAGTTCTCGTGGGCAACGGAGAGCTCGGCGGGGTCCTGGCCGTTCTCGCCGAAGAACGCCTGGAGCTCACCCCAGTCGCGCCGGATGTCCGGCGGCGGGCAGGTTGGGCGCGGGATCCAACCATCCGCGCGGAGGGTTCTTGCTTTCACCGACTCGACGAACTTGGGCACGTCGGGCGACTTCGGGTTCGCGAGCTGCGAGCCGCCGCCCACCCAGAAGGCCGGCCGCTGGCCGGTTCGCGGCTCGATGAATACGTCGTCGACGGAGTAGTAACGGCCGTGATATGTGACCGTCTCGCCGGCGAGGAGCGGCAGCATGATGTCGAGCATTTCGTCGGTCCGCTTGCCGCGCTCCGACTTGTGGACACCCACCGCTTCGTACTCGGCGTCGTTCCAGCCGACACCGGCGCCGAGGACCACGCGGTTGTCCGACAGGAACTGGAGTGTCGCAAGCTCCTTCGCGAGGAGGATCGGGTTGCGCAGGGGCATGATCAGGATCGAGGTCCCGAGACGAACCCGCTCCGTCACCCCGGCCGCCACCGCGAGCGACAGGATCGGCTCGAGCCAGTTTACCGAGTAGAACCGCTTCCCGACGAGCAGATGGTCGGTGATGAACAGCGAGTCGAAGCCGAGGTCCTCCACCTCGCGCGCGAATGCCTTGATCCCGCGTGCCCGCTCCGGTCCGTCGCCCGCCCAGACGTAGGAGGGCAGGAACACCCCGAACCGGCCGACGTCGCTCATGCGCTGGCTTCCTCCATGCGGGCCGGCGTCACCGGCCGTGGTAGTCGGGGTCGCGCTTCGCGAAGAACGCGCGCGCCCCCTCGAGCATGTCCTCGGTTTCGAAGATCCGGACGGACGCCTCGAGCTCGTCGGCGAGCCCGGCATCAAGGTCGACATCACACGCCGCGTCGATGAGGCGCTTCGCCTCGCGGACCGCGAGCGGACCACGGGCTGCGATCTCCGCGGCAATTTGGTCCGCGCGGTGGCGTGCCTCGCCGGCGGCGACGACCTCGTGGACAAGGCCGATCCGGGCGGCCTCCTCCGCCCCGATTACCCGGCCGGTCAGGATCAGCTCCTTGGCCCTGGCCGGACCCACGACCCGTGGCAGGCGCTGCGTCCCGCCCCCACCCGGCGTCACCGCCAGCCGGACCTCGGGCAGCCCGAGCCGGGCCCGGCTCGCCGCGATCCGGAGGTCGCAGCACAGCGCCAGCTCGAGCCCGCCGCCGAGGGCGTTGCCCTCGATCGCGGCGATCGTCGGCATCGGCAGCTGGGCGATCCGGCGCGCAACGCCTTCCTCGAGGGCGTGCCGCTGGCGCCCTGCGGCCCCGCGCTGGGACTCGAACTCGCCGACGTGCGAGCCGGCGGAGAACGCCCGATCGCCGCTGCCCGTGACGACGACCACGCGGACATCGCCAGCCGGTGCCGCCTCCAGCGTCGCCAGCGCGGCGTCCAGCTCGGCGAGGAGCTCGCGGGTGACCAGGTTCAATGGGGGGTTCACGAGCTCGAGGTGGGCGACCCGCCCGAGCTCGAGGGCGATCAGTCCGCTCACGACGCGGCCGGTGGCGCGGCGGATGGCTCGGCCGGTGCCGCTGCCGCGAAGTCCGCAGCGAGCCCCATCGGGCCCGCCGCATAGAGCCGCGAGTCCATCGTCCGGAGATCGTCCGCGACCCGCGGCCGGAACCCCATCCGGACGAGGACATCCCGCTCGAGGTCGATCCCCGGAGCGATCTCGGTGAGGACCAGGCCGTCATCCCCGAGCGCGAAGACCGCTCGCTCCGTGACATAGCGGACCTGCTGCCCGCGCTCTCGTGCGAGCTTGCCGTTGAACGAGATCTCCTTCACTCGCGGCACGAACTTGGGGAGGGCGCCCTCCTTGACGACCCGGACCCCGCGGTCGATGTCGAGCTGGAGGCCCTGTGCCGTCAAAGTCCCGACGAAGTTGATCCGGGGCGTCCGGGCGCTGATGTTGGGGAAGCCGCCCGGGCCACGGACCCGCCCCTCGAACGCGTGGACGTTGACGTTGCCCTCGGCGTCGACCTCGGCGAACGACAGGCTCGCGATGTCGAGCCCGCCGCCATCGTAGAAGTCGAACATGTACGGCTGGTCGATCATCGCCTGGTAGTTGAAACCGGCGCCGCCCTCGTTGCCGGCGACGGGCACGCCGCCGAAGATGCCCTGCTCGACCGTCAGGACGAGCTGGTCGGTGATGCCTTCCTCCCACGCCACCCGGCCGATGAGCTGGCTGATGCCGAAGCCGAGGTTGCAGATGGCACCGGGTCGGAACTCGAGCAGGGATCGCCGCGCGATGATCTTGCGCACGTCGAGGGGCAACGGCGGCTCGTGGGTGACCGGCCGGCGAAGGGCACCGGCATAGTAGGGCGAGTCCCGGGTGATGTACGTCTGCCACTGGTCCGGCTCGACGTAGACGTGATCGACCAGCGCCGCCGGCACCTTGACGTCGCG
>DATHGS010000475.1:0-6388 GCA_035490155.1 Candidatus Methylomirabilota bacterium
CACGCTCCAGCTCGCGGACTGGCGCCGGCGGGTCGCCGATCTGTACGCCGAGGTCCGACGCCTCGCGCCAACCGATCACGAGGCCGCCCTCGAGCTATGGCGATCGACCCGCGAGCGCCTCTTTCGCGAGCACCCTCAGTCACCGGTACCCGCGGGGAAGCGGCACGACTTCCGCGCGCGCCACTACCCGCTCGATCCGGCGATGCGGTTCGAGGTGACGGTCGAGGCGGACGCGCCGCCCGAGCCACGGCCGGCCGATAGCGCGTTCGCCACCACACCGATCAACTTCGGCACAGAGAATGACGCCGCGACACGAAGCGGCGGCCTGGCACTTGCGACGCCCATCGCGATGGAGCTGCCCGTCAGCGCCGGGGGCACCATGGCAATGCGCAGGATCGGCCATGTCGAGATCCCGTTTCCCGGCGGCACACGGCGGCTCGGCGTGTTCTGGATGTCGGGCTACGCCGGTGGCCTGTTCATCCCGTTCCGCGATGCGACGAACGGGACCGAGACGTACGGCGCCGGCCGCTATCTGCTCGACGCCGCCAAGTCGGCCGATCTGGGTGGAGATCCTGCCCGTGGCACCCTCATCCTCGACTTCAACTTCGCCTTTCATCCTTCGTGTGCCTTCGACCCAAAGTGGGCCTGTCCCCTCGCCCCACCGGAGAACCGCCTCGACCTGCCGATCCGGGCCGGCGAACGACTGGCATGACCGGGTCACGCTGAGGAGCGATCGCGTACGAAGGTCCCGGCGACGTCCGGGACTGTTGACGCATCGGATCGAGCGGTGCCAGCACGCACAATGCCGCTGGGCGTGGCGCCGGGGCGGTGCTCACGCAGTCACGACGGCCAGCGGCAAGGGGTGTCGAACTCGGTGCGTTTCCTGTCCTCGCGAAAGACCATCGGCGACGAGCGGCTGCTGTGGTCGCGCGACATTCGATTCGCGCGACTCATGAAGTTCCACATCAGCGGGGCGAGGGAGCTCGAGCTCGAATCCGGGATGGTCGTCATCGCCCCGGCCTCGGAGCTGACGGACGCGCGCGCCGCCGAGATTGCGGCGACCGTCCACTCGCCGGCCTACGGGCTGGTCACCCTCGACCCGAGCCTGCCCGAGGGTCCCCGCCACCTGTCCGCGATGTCGGCGGCCGTGCTCCAGTCCGGTCTGGCCGATCGCATCGGCATGGCCCAGTCCGGGCAGGTCGTCCAGACCAAGACGCTCGACTACTTCTTCAACATGCGCAACGTCCATCAGATCGCCCTCCAGCCGATCATCGAGCTGGCTACCGGCAAGCTCTACGAGTACGAGTGCCTGTTCCGCCCGCACATGCCGATGCTGCCGCAGTCGATCAGCGCGATCGTCCAGGCCGCAATCGACACGGACCGCTCGATCGAGCTCGATCGCTTCATCGTCCGCCTCATCCTCGCCCGGACGAGCGAGATCCAGGCCGACCGCCGGTCGCGTCGCGAGCCGCCGCTCCGCTTCGCGATCAACCTGACCCCGGCGAGCCTGCTCGACCCGACGTTCGAGGCCAAGGCATTTGCCGCCATGGTCGCGGAGGCTGGCCTGAGGCCCCATCAGATCACCCTCGAATGCACCGAGCAGCAGGCCGTCCCGGACATCGTCCCGCTCATCCGCCAGGTCAAGGCGATGCGGCGACTCGGCTTCGGGTTCGCCGTCGATGACGCCGGTGCGGGCTATGCGAGCTTCTCGCTCATCGCCTCACTCAAGCCGACGATCATCAAGATCGATCGCGACATCTCCGCCGGGATCGCTCGCGACGACGCCAAGCAGGCGCTCGTCGAGGCGTTCGTGTCGTTCGGGCGCCGGATCGGCGCCCGGCTGCTCGCCGAGGGCATCGAGCGACGGGCCGACCTGGCGGTGCTGAGATCCCTCGGGGTCGATCTCGGCCAGGGCTACCTGATCGGCCGGCCGGCGATCGAGCCCGCCCAGCCGCGGGCGTTCAAGTCACTCCAGCCGGGTGGCGGGCGTCGAGTCGGTCGGGCACCCGCCCGCCAGAGAATCGCCGCCGCCGACTAGCATCGTCGCCGACTAGCATTGCCGGCGCCGATTGACGTCGCCGGCAGGCTGCCCGAATCGGGCGCCTCGCGTACCATCGGTCGATGGCCACAGTGACCACGAAACTCACCCCGGAAGCCCACGCGTTCCTCGCGACGCCGCGCTTCGCGACGATTGCCACCGTGGGGCCGGATGGGGGACCACACCAGGCGGTCGTCTGGTACATGCTCGACGGCGATGACCTGATCATCAACAGCCGGCCCGAACGACGCTGGCCGCGCAATCTCGCCGCGGATCCGCGCATCTCGATGGCGATCTACGAGATCGAGCAGCCGGAGCACTGGTTCGGCCTCAAAGGCCGGGCGGAGCTGCTCCACGAGGGCGCCGAGGCGACCGCCGACATCCAGGCCCTCGCCCGCCGCTACGGCGGTGATCCCGAGAAGTACGCAGGACAGGACCGGGTCAGCTACCGCGTCCGCGTCGAGCGCGTCTTCGAGTACCGCTGACGGTGACGATCCGGTTCGGTGCACAACTCTGGTCGCAGCAGACCAGCTGGCCGGCATTCCGCGATGCGGCGCTCGCCGCCGAGGCCAACGGCTGGGACTCGATCTGGACCTGGGATCACCTGCTCGCGATCTTCGGGCCGTGGGAGCAGCCGATCTTCGAGGGCTGGTCCGTCCTGGCGGCCCTCGGTGCGGTGACGAAGAGCGTCCGCCTTGGCTTGATGGTCGGGGCCAACACGTTCCGCAACCCGGGCCTGACGGCAAAGCTCGCGACGACGCTCGACCACGTCAGCAATGGTCGGGCCGTCCTCGGCATCGGCGGCGCCTGGTTCGAGCGCGAGCACGAGGCGTTCGGGATCCCGGACTGGGGCTCCGGGTTCGGCGAGCGGCTCGACCGGCTCGACGAGTCGGTGATGCTCATGCGCCGACTGCTCGATGGCGAGCGGTTCAGCCACACCGGGCGCTTCTACACCTTGACCGACGCGCTCTGCGAGCCACACCCGGTCCAGGCCCACCTGCCGATCCTCATCGGCGGGTCCGGGCCGCGCAAGACGCTCCGCACGACGGCCATGCGGGCCGACGCCTGGAACACCGCCGGGACGATCGAAGAAGTCGGGGCTCGGGTGGAGATCCTCGACCAGCACTGCGCCGACGTCGGGCGCGATCGGTCCGAGATCGAGCTGACCGTCAGCTTCCCGATCGTCATCCGCGACGCGATAGCCGACGCCGAGGCGGCTTATGCGGCGACGCTGGCAAAGAACGGCACCGACAACATGGGTGGCGTCCCGACGCTCCTCGGCTCGCCGGCGTTCGTCGCCGACGGGCTGCGGCGGTACGTCGAGCTCGGATTCAGGACGGTTATCGTCCGGCTGCCCGCACCCTATGACCTCGAGACGATCGACCGGATAAGCGAGGTCGGCGAGCTCCTGGCGGATGCCTGAGGCGACTCGACCCGTGGCGTCGGGGCCGGCCCGCGTCGTCGAGCTCGCCGGCGGTGTCGGTGGGGCAAAGCTGGCTCAGGGTCTCCAGGCTCATCTCGGTGATCGGCTGACCGTCGTCGTCAACACCGGCGACGACCTCGAACGCCATGGGCTGGCGATTTGGCCGGATCACGACACGGTCATGTACACCCTCGCCGGCCTCGACGACCGCGAGCGAGGTTGGGGCATCCGCGACGAGACGTGGACGGCGATGGACCAGCTCGGCCGGCTGGGCGAGGAGACGTGGTTCCGCCTCGGCGATCGGGACCTGGCCACCCACATCGTCCGGACCGCCCGACTGGCCGCCGGCGAGCGTCCGACCGACGTCGCCCGGCACCTGCAGCGCGCGCTCGGGGTTGCCGCGACGATCCTGCCGATGACCGATTCACCCGTGAGGACCGAGGTCCGGACCGACGACGGCTGGCTCGACTTCCAGACCTACTTCGTCGGCCGCCAACAGCAGCCGACCGTTCACGAGGTGCGGTTCGGCGGTGCCGCCGAGGCGGCTCCGACCGCCGAAGTCGTCGCTTCGTTCGAAGCCCTGCGACCGACCGACGCGATCGTCGTCGCACCGTCCAACCCGATCGTCTCGATCGGGCCGCTCATGGCGATCGACGGCCTCCGAGCCGCGGTCGCGGCCGCCCGGGTGCGCGGCATCCCGGTGATCGCGGTGAGTGGGATCGTCGGCGGGCGGGCACTCAAGGGCCCGGCCGATCGGATGCTGGTCTCCCTCGGCCACGAATCGAGCGCGCTCGGCGTCGCCCGCCTCTACGCCGACTGGATCGACACCTTCGTCATCGACACGATCGACGCAGACCTCGGCCCGGCGATCGAGGCGCTCGGCCTGCGAGTGGTCGTGACCGACACGATCATGACCGACGACGCTGCCCGGAGCCGGCTTGCGAGAGACGTCCTGCAGGCGAGTGTTCCTTGACAGCGCCGAGCGCGATCCGGCACAGTCCGGCGGTGGACGCTCGACGAATCAGCATGACCGCCGGCCAGCAGCGGCCCTCGGCGAGGGACTGCTCGGCCTGACGGCACGCGCCAAACCGGCGCCCGACCGACCGATCGAACGCCCTCGGTTCACCGGGGGCGTTTTCTTGTGCTTCATCTCTCGTCGAGACCGACATTCCGCCAGGAGACAACTGTGGACCCGTCATTTCTGCCGAGGGGCTTGATCCTCGGCTTCACGATCGCCGCAACCGTCGGCCCGATCAGCCTCCTGACCATCCGCCGGACCCTCGCCCACGGCCGCGTCTACGGGCTCGCTTCGGGAATCGGGGTCGCGCTGGCCGACGCGACCTACGCCGCAATCGCCGCCTTCGGGCTGACTGCGATCACGTCCGTCCTCGTCGGCGGCCGGATGCTCCTCGGTCTCGTCGGTGGCGCGTTTCTGGTCGTGCTTGCCATCCGCACGATGACGACCCGGCCGTCCGAAGTCGCCGTCGTCACCGAGCGGCCGGGCCTCGTTGGGGCATTCGGCTCGATCTTCGGGCTGACGATGACAAACCCGATGACGATCCTTTCGTTCGCCGGCCTCTTTGCCGGCCTCGGGCTGACCGGCACCGGCGGTGCCGACGCGGCCCTCCTCGTCGCCGGCGTCTTCCTCGGCTCGACGTCGTGGTGGATCATCCTCACCGCGGTTGTCGCGGTGCTCCGATCGAAGGTGACCCTTCGAGCCCTGACCTGGGTGAACCGCATCTCGGGCGCCGCGATCCTGGCGTTCGCCGTGTTCGCGATCGTCGGAGCTCTGTACCGCTGAGACCGCGATGCAACCAGAACCCGCCTTATCGGTCCGACCGCGTACGATCTTTCGACGATGCCTGAGATCGACTCCCCTGCCCAGCGGATCGTGGCGATCGTGCCGGTCGGTGCGCTCGAGGGCGCCAAGTCGCGTCTCGGGGGCACGCTCGACGCGGAGGAGCGCCGCGAGCTCGCGATCGACATGCTGGATCGGACCGTCCGAGCGGCTCTCGATACGCACGGGATCGACGAGACGCTCGTCGTCAGCCCGGATCGCGAGGTGCTGACCCGGGCCGCGTCGGCCGGGGCGCGAACGCTCCTCCAGCGGAGCCAGGGCCTCAATCGGGGAATCCGCGAGGCCCGGGACGACGCCATCGCCGGCGGCGCGAACGCCATCGTGATCGTGCCCATCGATCTGCCGCTCGTCTCCTCGGCCGCCCTGGAGCAACTCCTCGCTCCCCTCGCCGCGATCGTCGAGCGGCCCCTCGTCGTCCTCGCTCCGGACCGTCACGGCCGCGGCACGAACGGCCTCGTCGTCGCACCTCCGGATGCGATCGAGTTCGGCTTCGGCGGTGACAGCCGGGCCGCCCACGCCGCATGCGCCGCCGAGGTCGGCGCCCGCTACGTCGAGATCGACGGGCCGCTCTCTCTCGACATCGACACGCCGGAAGACCTCCTCCTCGTCGAGCAGCTCATGACCGAGACTGCCGATGCCCGCTGAGGGCCGGCTCGAAGTCATAGCCCTTGACGGCATCCCGGAGATCCGACCCGGCGACGACCTCGCCGCTCAGCTCGGAGACGCCCTCCAGCGGACCGCCGGCCTGCTGCCGCTGAGACCAGACGACGTGCTCGTCGTCACCCAGAAGATCGTGTCCAAGGCCGAGGGCGCGATCGTCGACCTGACATCGGTCGAGCCTCGTCCGGAGGCTGTCGCCTTTGCCGAGCGCTGGGATCGCGACGCCCGCCAGGTCGAGGTCGTCCTGCGCGAGGCCCGGCGGGTCGTCCGGATGGCCAACGGCGTTCTCATCACCGAAACGGCGCACGGCTTCATCTGCGCCAACGGCGGGGTCGATGCCTCGAACGTCGGGCCGGACAGCGGCCAGATCGTGACCCTCCTGCCGGTCGACCCAGACGCGTCGGCGGCC
>DATHGS010000476.1:0-2921 GCA_035490155.1 Candidatus Methylomirabilota bacterium
TCGTCCTGGCCGTCGACAAGCCCGGACGGCCGTCCCGGATGCGGGATCATGAGCGGGATCTCGGCGCCAGAGGGGTACCAATCGTCGCCGTGACCGCCCGTCTGGCTGAGCATGATGAGCGAGATCTGCATCCGCGGCCCGGCGATGAGGCCGTCGTCCACGGCCTGGCGAATCCCGAGATCCGCGCCGCCTGCATCGCGGATCGAGGTGATCCCGATCCGGAGCGTGGCGGCGAGGTTGCGCGCCGCCTCGTAGAACACATACGAGAACGGCTGCTGGGCCACTCGCCAGAGATCGACGTTGCTGATCGTGACGTGGGTGTGGCAGTCGAACAATCCGGGCAGGATCGTCCGACCGGCGAGGTCCGTGCTCTCGTCCCCGTCGAGCCCACTCCCGACATCGACGATCCGGCCGTCCTCGACGACGACGTCGGCCGGTGCGGGGTCGGTCCCCGTGCCGTCGAAGACCCGACCGCCCCGAAAGACCATCCTGCTCATGGTTCGCCTCCACTCGAAGGTCGTCGGCTCGGCAGATCGACACGAGCCCGGAAGAGATCCCTGCCGTCAGGCCCGCTCAGGCGATAGCACCAGCCATCCTCGGCGTCCTGCCAGGCCGCGTCCTCGAGGGGACCACCCGGATCGGCCGCCGCGGCGTATTCGAGACGATACCGGCGCGGCGTCGATGCGAGGGTCGCGTTCGCTTCACCCGGGGCCGCCCGCAGGATCGCTTCCTCGAGCCAATCGAGGTACACGGCGTTGTTGACGTGACCCATCGGATCGAGCTCATGCGGCCGCGCGACCAGCTCGTGGCGAGATGCGTCCGGCGGTGTCGCCGGCAGCGGCACCCGGCCGATCTGGCCGGTCGACTCCGGAATGCGGAATTGCTCGGCGAAGATCTCCGGTATCCGGGTAAGCCCGCCGCGCCCGTCGATCATCACCCAGTCGGTGTGGACCCAGCCCGCCACCGTCCCGTCGGGCAGGCTGAACTCGCCGCGTCGACGGGCCCAGACCCGACGCTGCCCGACGACCGCCGTTCGCGACACGATCGTCGTTCCGAGCGGCACCGGGGCCAGGATCTCAAGCTCAGCCGCCCGAACGAGCCACGTCAGCGAGCGCTGGGTGTACCACTCCCGATCGAAGCCGCGAGCCGTCGAATGGAGCCACGCGACGTCCTGAGCGTAGCGCAGGATGGTCGAGGTGCGGGCGAGACCATCCGGGCCGGCCTCGTCGAAGCGGACGCGATAGGGCGCCTCGAACGCGAGGAAGTCGTCGACCCGGTCCGCGTCGCTGGAAGTCACGGATCCGACGCCAGGTGATCGAGCGTTTCGAGGCTCACGATCTCCGTCGCTTCGTGGGGCGCCGTCTGGCGCTCGAGGCGAACCGTGCACGACAGGGCCGCATCGAAGACGACCAGGATCGTCGCCAGCCGCTCGTCATCGTCGGCCGCGTGCGTCCGTGCGTCGTCGAGCTGATGGAGGACGTCGGCGGAGATGCCCCGAGCGCCCCATTTGCAGTCGATCGCAGCAGACTCGCCGGGGAGCTCGACCGTCACGTCGTACGGGTGGATCTCCGCCCGGACACCATCGAAGAGGATGCGCCGTTCGCGGCGGACGGCGTTGGCGGAGACACCGAGATGGCGTCGCCGCACGAGCGTCTCGGTCAGCGACTCGACGATCGCCCCCCGGTACTGGCTGCGGGCCCCCTCGCCGCGGTCGGCGACGGCAAGCGACGCGACGAGGACCGCCTCCGCCCGTTCGAAGGCACCGGGGTCGTTGGCGGCCACATCCGGTCCGAACAGGCCCGGGAACATCGTCCGCCAGGCGCTCGGATCGGTCGACTCGCCGTTCATCACGGCACGAGCGAGGACTCGCTCAGCGTGGCCGGCATCGGCGAGCAGGGCCGCAGCGCGGGCGACGAGCGGGTCGGCCTGGATCCCCGCGTAGACGATCGCCCGCGCGTCGGGAGCGGCGTCCTGGAACCTCATGGCTCCTCTCCCAGCGCAACGAGAACCACCTGGGGCAACGTCGACAGCCAGTCGATCGCCCGGTGCGGGTCGGTGATCAGGGCCGCCTCGGCGCAGGCTCGATCGATCGCCGCACCGACCTCCGGCGTGATGGGCTCGTCGCCACGGGCGGCGGCGCTCGCCTCCAGTCGGGTCAGCCAGGCTTCGCCGAGGTCCTGGACGTACTGCCACTCGTCCTCGACATCCTCGCCGAGCAAGCCGAGTGCTTCGCAGCTCGCCACGGCGCGATCGGTGGCGATCTGGACCGTGGTCGGGGGGAGATCGGCTGGGTCGGGCTCCACGCCCGACAGACTATCGCGCCGGGGCCGATCGACGCCTGAGCGTCCAGCCGTGGGGGCGGTCGTGGTTCGAGAGGATCCGGTCGGCTCGGCCGACGAGGACGACGAGGCGATGCCGGCCAGAGTCGTTCCAGGCGCCCGAGTAGGCCGTCGTCGCCGATAGCCGGATCTGGCCGGCCTCGTGGCGCTCGCCGATCTGCTCGAGCAGGGCGACGCGATCGAGGACCATCCGATACAGGCCGGGCAGCTCTTCAGCCGGGCTCAGCGCAGGGTCGCCCGCGGGACGCGCGGGGGGTGGGGATGGCCGAGTCTCCATGGGCGTCCACACTGCGACCCGGGACCACCAACGGGAATAGGCGGGTCGTTCAGCGGGCAGCGCCGATGGTCCCGCTCAGGCGTTGCGGTCAGTCACCGGTGTGACCCGCGGACCGAACGCCGAAGGCGCCGAACCTGCCTGTCGGGGGCATCCGCACGCCCGATACCCGCTCCACGATGGCGCCTGGCGGGCCGCGCTGGAGCGCCTCTTCCAGCGCACCGATCGCCGCCTCGTCGCCTTCGGCGACCACCCGGACCGAGCCATCCAGCTCGTTCGCAACCCAGCCGGCGAGACCGAGCCGGCGC
>DATHGS010000477.1:0-14264 GCA_035490155.1 Candidatus Methylomirabilota bacterium
GCGATCGGGCGGACCGCGTCCGGGCCCTCGATCGCAACCCGCCGGCGGCGCACGGACTCGACCGTTTCGGGCCAGCCGGGCGGGACCAGACGGGGCGCCAGGTCGGCGAGCGGGGCGAGGACGAACAGCCGCTCCCCGGCGAGCCGATGCGGAACGACGAGATCGGTCGGCTTGGCGGGATCCGCCGAGCGAGCGTCCGGCGGTCGCTCGACGGCGATCCGATGGCGGCCGAACACCAACAGGTCGAGATCGAGCTCGCGCGGACCCCAGCGCTCCCGTTCCTGACGGCCGAACGCGCGCTCGAGCTGCTTGAGGGCAATCAGCAGGGCAAGCGCGCCGGTGGCCGGGTCCGGCCCGCGCGGGACGTCGAGGGCGACGACGGCATTGCGGAACTCGGGCTGCTCGACGACGCCGACCGGCTCGGTCGCGTAGAGCCGCGAGACGCCGCGCAATTGAACGCTCGGCATCGCCGCCAACGCTCGTATCCCGCCCGCAACGGTCGCCGCTGCGTTGCCGAGGTTCGCCCCTAGCCCGATGTACGTCCGAACACGCCTGGCCAGGATCGCCCTCCCGCTCAGTAGACTCCGTCGATGACCGACGTCACCGTGCTCATCCTGCACCCCGAGCCGGCGCCGCGCGCGGGCGAGCTGGAGCGCTGGGTCGCGGCGGCGCGGGCCGAACTAGCCGAGCGACACCGAGTCGGGTTCCTGGCGGCCGGGGCGACCGACGTGAAGGTCTGGGCCGGGCAATCGGACGGAATGCCCTTCGGGGAGCGACTGCGATCCTTCGTTGCTAGTCGGCGACCGGGTGGGCTCGTCGTCCTCGGCTCCGGTGCGATCCCTCTGGCGACCTCAGCGGACCGACGGGCATTCGTTGCGGCCGCAGGATCGCGAGACGGGCGACTCGCGCTCGTCAACAACCGCTACTCGGCGGACGTGCTGGCGATCGCCGCCGCGGCGAACCTGGCGGACCTCCCGGACATGACCAGCGACAACGCGCTGCCTCGCTGGCTGGCGGAGACCGTCGGCTACGAGGTGACCGACCTGCGCCTCCGCTGGCGGCTGGGCGTCGACATCGACGGGCCCGGGGACCTGGTCCTGATCGGCCCGAGGCCGTGGCTGCCGGAGCCGCCGGCGGGGGCGGTTGACCGCGTCGCGGACCGCCTCGCGGCGCTGCGGGCAGTCGCCCGCGATCCACGCGCCGAGCTGGTCGTCGCCGGGCGGACCTCCGCCGCCGGTCTCGCCTGGCTCGAGCAACACAGCGCCGCCCGGACCCGCGCCCTCGTCGAGGAGCGGGGGATGAGGACAGCAATTGGCGGCCAGCGCCCGCCGCGCTCCGTGCTCGGGGCACTCGTCGAGCGCGATGGGCCGGCCGCCTTCGGCGGCATCCTGAGCGAGCTTGGTGAGGCCGCGCTCGTCGACAGCCGCGTCCTGCTGGCTCATCGGGTTGGCGCGGACGAAGCCGGCTGGCCCGCGGCGGAAGACCGATTCGCATCGGACCTGTTGCTCCACGAGCAGATTGCCGACCCATGGCTGCGAGACCTGACGCGATCGGCCGCCGAGGCCCCGATCCCCGTCGTCCTCGGCGGCCACACGCTTGTCGGGCCTGGCCTCCGGCTGACGATCGGCCGGCCGGGCTAGGATCGGTTCATGGACATCTCGTCGGGCCTGCGGCGCGTCCCCGCCCCGGATCTCGATTCCGTCGAGAGCGACCCTGTCCTGGTCAAACGGATCGTGGTCGAGATCGAGCGGGACGGGCCGATGACCTTTGCCCGTTTCATGGAGCTCGCCCTGTACGAGCCGGATCACGGCTACTACCGGGTCCCGGCCGCCCGGCCCGGCCACGGGGGAGACTTCCTCACGGCGCCGGAGGCCCACCCGATCTTCGGCCGAGCTCTCGCCCGCCACGTGATCGATGCCTGGCGCGCGATCGGATCGCCGGCTTCGTTCGGGATCCGGGAGCACGGCGCGGGTTCCGGGTCGCTCGCGCTAGCCCTCCTCGATGGCATCGCCGCCGAGGAACCGGCGCTCTATCGCGCCGTCCGATATCGGGCCGTGGAGGTCGAGGCCCGGCGTCTTGCCGAGCTCCGCAGCGTCCTTTCGGCAGCCGGCCACGGCGATCGTCTCGACGCAGACGATGGTGGCCCGATCGTCGGCGCCGTCATTGCCAACGAGGTTCTCGACGCCCTTCCGACGCACCGCGTCCTTGGCGGTGCGGCAGCCAACGACGGCGCTGAAGCTGGGGCGGCCGAGATCCTGGAGATCTTCGTCGACTGGCACGACGGCGCTTTCGTCGACGTCTCCGGGCCTCCGTCGACGTCGGCCCTCGCCGACCGGCTCGCCGGCGAGGGCAGCACCCTCCAACCCGGCCAGCGGGCCGAGATCTGCCTCGCCGTTGACGACTGGGTCGGCCGCGCCGCGGCGGGACTCGAGCGTGGCACCGCCGTGTTCATCGATTACGGCTACCCCGCGATCGAGCTCTACGATCCGCTTCGCCGGCCCCGTGGAACCCTCGCCGCGTACCTCGGCCAGCGGGCCCATGAGGATCCGTATCGGGCCGTCGGTCGCCAGGACCTGACGGCCCACGTCGACATCACGGCCGTCGAGCGAGCCGCCGTCGGCGCCGGCCTGACCCATGTCGCCACGACGACCCAGTCCCAGTTCCTCGCCGGTCTCGGCGCCGGCGAGCTGCTCGTCGAGCTGCAGACGGGGCCGGAGGCAAGCCTCCAGCGCTATCTCGAGGCGCGCGCCGCCCTCGTCCGGATGATCGATCCGGCGGCGATGGGCCGCTTCCGGGTGATGGCTTTCGGGCGAGGGCTCACAGCCGGCGTCACACTCCGAGGCCTGGCCTGAGCACGCGGAAATAGGGGATTCGCCCTAGTCGACAGGCTCGTTGAGCGTGAAGCACCCTGACCCGGCTGGACCGCGACCCACGGTCGAGATCCGGCATCCGTCGAGGAGCGGATCGTGAACTTGCACGCGCGCTCGGCGCGATCCGCTCCTCGGTCAGACTCCAGGTCCCCTCCACGATGGGGCCTCGCCGACTCGGATCCGGCCGACCCTCCCGGCCGAGCGGCGGGCCCCTCGTGGCGACCGAGTCGCCACCACCTCCCCTGCTAGAATGAGTTCCAGCGTGGCGGCCCGCGTGGGCGCCAGAACGCGACTCCAGGGATCCGCTCCACCGGCGAGAGCGCACGAGATCGGGTCGACCCGCGGCAGTTCGGAGACTTCCTCGTTTGACCGGGATCTGGTACATCGTCGGGTTCGGTTTCGCAGGTGTGTCGTTCGTCTTCGCGACGATCGCTGCGGCCTGGTTGATCTCGCATCGGAATCGCGGTGACGTCCACAAGGGCCTTCCCTACGAATCCGGGATCGACACGTATGGCGACACCCACGGCCGATTCGGGCTGTCGTTCTACATCTACGCCCTGCTCTTCGTCGCCTTCGACATCGAAGTGATCTTCATCTACCTCTGGGCGATCATCTTTCGCGACCCGAGCGTCGATGTCGGTGCCCTCTTCGTGAGCATGCTCGCGTTCGTCGGAATCCTCCTGCTCGGACTTGCCTATGCCTGGCGCAAGGGCGTCCTGAACTGGCGATGAGCAAGCGCAGCAAGGGCCCGGTCGTCGACCCGGAGGACGAGGCGGCGATGGGCGCGAACCAGCCCGGCAACGCGCCGACCGCGCTCGCGGTCCGCGGCTCGTCGGCGCTCATCGAGCCGATCGTCGTCCCGAACACGCTCTGGCAGTCCTCCGACCCGATCGCCTACGACGGCGGCCAGGAATCGGAGATCACCCACCTCGCCGCGCACGACGGCGATCCCGCGTTCAGGCGTGACGACGCCCGCTGGAGCGGCGCACTCGAAATCATCCCGACGAAAGCCGACGTCGTCCTCGACCTCATCCGGGCGAACAGCCTGTGGCCGCTCCTCTCGGGCTTGGCCTGCTGCGCGATCGAGATGATGTCGGCAGCCACGTCCAAGAACGACATGGACCGCTGGGGGATGTTCCCGTTCCGGGCAAGCCCCCGCCAGGCGGACGTGCTCATCGTCGCCGGGACGCTGACGACGAAGATGGCCGGCCCGCTCGTCCGCCTCTGGGAGCAGATGCCGGAGCCGAAGTGGTGCGTGGCGATGGGTGACTGCACCTGCTCCGGTGGACGCTACAAGCGGAGCTACTCGACGATCGAGGGGATCGACCGGGTGATGCCCGTCGACGTCTACGTCCCCGGCTGCCCGCCACGGCCGGAGGGCCTGATCTACGGGATGATGAAGCTCCAGCAGCTCATCAAGGATCGCCGCGGCCACTGGCCGGAGCGGGCGATCGGGCCGACCACACCGAGCCAGGTCTGAGCGTGGACCCAGCCCTCCGCCGCCGCATCGAGCGCCGCTTCGGAGAGCGTCTCAGCGGGCCCGTTCGCCAGCGCCACGACGAGACCGAGCTGCGGATCGGGGCGGGCGACGCCGGTGAGGTCATCCGGGCGCTCCACGACGAGCCCGAGTTCGGCTTCGCGTTCCTCGCGGACCTGGCTGGCGTCGACACCGGGACGACGATGCAGGTCGTCTACCACTTCTGGGGCGCGTCGACGCCCGACTGGCTGCGGCTCGTCGTCGATGGCCTGCCGCGCGACGATCCGCGGGTTCCATCGGTGACCGCCCTCTGGAAGGGCGCCGAATGGATGGAGCGCGAGGCCTACGACATGTTCGGCATCATCTTCGAGGGCAATCGCGACCTTCGCCGGATCTACATGCCGGCCGATTACCGGAGCTTCCCGCTTCGCAAGGACTTCTACCTGGCCGACGACGCCGCCCGCTCACCCGGCGCCGGTATCCGCCACATGGAGCAGACCCACGCACCGCGCAACGCGACGCCGGCCGCGACGGTCCGCCGGACGAGGGCCTGACGGCGATGGCGACTGAACGAGGGATGAGCCGATGACGGCGCCGACGGGAACCCGGGGTCGCGCCTCCAGCGACGATCCGCGGGTCATGCTCGACGAGCAGATCGGCGTCTTCGAGCCCATCCCGCCGTATCCGCCACGAACCGAGCGAGAAGCCGAGTTCTACACGCTTCGCGACGGCGAGATGTTCATCAACATCGGGCCGCAGCACCCGTCGACCCACGGCGTCCTGCGGATCGTCCTGAAGATCGACGGCGAGAACGTCGTCGATCTGGATCCGGTCCTCGGCTACCTCCACCGCGGCGTCGAGAAGCTGTGCGAGAACGCGGACTACCACCAGGCGATCTGCTACCTCGACCCGCTCGAGTACGTCTCGTCGCTCTTCTGCGAGTGGCCCGCGGTGATGGCCTTCGAGAAGCTCCTCGACGTCGAGGTCCCTCGTCGGGCGGAATACATCCGGGTCCTCTCGTCGGAGCTCAACCGCGTCGCCAGCCACGCCCTGTTCATGGGCTGGATGGCGCTCGACCTCGGCGGCCTGACCCCGATCCTGTGGAGCTTCATCGAGCGCGACGAGATCGTCGAGATGCTCGCCGCGCTGACCGGCCAGCGGATGCTCTTCAACTACTTCCGGATCGGCGGCGTCAACGGCGATCTCAACCATGAGTTCCTGAGTCGTCTGGGCGACTGGATGGGCCGGGCAACGGCCCAGATCGAGTCGAACACCGCGCTGCTCAACGAGAACGAGATCTTCGTGCGCCGGATGCGCGGCCTCGGCACGATGGACAGCGAGACCGCGCTGCGGATGTGCATGTCAGGCCCGAACCTGCGGGCCACCGGCGTCCCGTTCGACCTCCGCCGCGCCCACCCCTACTCCGTCTTTCCCGAGCTCGAGTTCGACATCCCGACGCGGACCGAGGGCGACTGCCTCGCCCGCTACCTCGTCCGCCTCGACGAGATCAAGCAGAGCCTGCGGATCATCGACCAGTGCCTCAACGAGATGCCCGACGGGCCGGTCATGGCCAAGCTGCCCCGTCTCCTCCGTCCGCGACCGGGCCGAGCCTACGCCGGGATCGAGGGACCGCGCGGGCAATACGCCGCCTATGTCGTCAGCGACGGGACGGACCAGCCGTTCCGGATGCGGATCCACGACCCGTCGTACCTCCACCTCCAGTCGGTCGGCCTGCTCATGCCGGGCCACCTCATCGCCGACGCCATGGCCGTCATGGCCTCGCTCGACCCGATCATGGGCGGGGTGGACAAGTGACCGGCGTGGCGGATCGCTAGGCTGAGCGCGCGATGACAGCAATGGCCAGGACCTGGGGGCGTCTCACCCTCGCGGGCAAGGTGATCTTCACCGTGCTGCCGATCCTGGCCGTCCTGACCGCCGGCCTGATCGTCGTCATCGTGCTGTTCGGTGGCGGGATCCTCGACTTCCTCGCCACGAACCTGTGGCTCGTCCGGTTCGTCGTGGCCGCGACGGCGGTGCTGTTGATGAGCGTCCCGACCGCGTTCCTGATCATCTACATGGAGATGAAGGTCATCGCCCTGATGAACCTCCGGATCGGGCCGGACCGGGTCGGGCCGTTCGGCTCGCTCCTGTCGGTCGTCCACGGGCTCAAGGTCCTCATGAAGGAGGACTTCAGCCCGACCGGAGTCGATCGGATCGTTTTCACCCTGGCCCCGATCGTCGTCTTCATGTCGACCGTCATGGCCCTCCTCGTCATTCCGTTCGCCCCGGGGCTGTTCGGCCAGGACTTCAACATCGGGCTGCTCTACTTCTTCGCCATCGGCGGGATGACGGTCGTCGGCCTGCTCATGGCCGGCTGGTCGAGCTTCAACAAGTACTCACTCCTCGGCGGGCTGCGGTCGGCCGCCCAGGTGATCAGCTACGAGATCCCGCTGACCCTATCGGTCGTCGGCCTGTTGCTCCTCGCAGGGACGATGAGCCTCAACCAGATCTCACTCAACCAGGCTGGCTGGTTCAGCGACTGGTACGTCTTCAAGCAGCCGCTCGGCGCGCTGATCTTCTTCATTGCCGCGACCGCTGAAGCGAATCGGACGCCCTTCGACCTGACCGAGGCGGACTCGGAGATCGTCGCCGGCTTCGCGACCGAGTACTCCGGGATGCGGTTCGGCTTCTTCTTTTTCGCCGAGTACGTGAACGTCTTCGTCATCTCGGCCCTGATCGTGACGCTCTTCTTCGGCGGCTGGAACGCGCCGTTCCCGTGGCCCTGGCCGGTTGCCCTCAACCTGGATCCGGGCTCGCTCGGGATCGGATTGCTGATCCTCGTCGCCATCGTGCCGGTGATCGGCACGTTGATCCTCGCGGCGCCGTTCTGGCTGGCAAGCAGCCGGGTCAAGGGCTGGCAGGCACTGGTCATGGGCTTCATTCTGTTCAACCTCGTCGCGGTCACCGCGATCTTCGGGATCGCTTATGTCGGTCTCGACTGGGTCGCGGGTCTCCTCTGGTTCCTCGGCAAGACATACGTCTTCGTCTTCACCTTCGTCTGGATGCGTGGCACGCTGCCCCGTGTCCGGATCGACCAGCTGATGGGGTTCGCCTGGAAATGGCTCCTGCCTGCGTCGCTGCTCAACCTCTTCGTGACCGCCGCCGCTATCGCCATCGTGAACCCGCGATGAGGCCCGCCCGATGACCTTCATTCCCGGCCTTGGCATCGTCAAGGGCATGGGCCTGACCCTGCGCCGCTTCTTCGAGCCGAAGGCGACGATCAAGTACCCGGAGGTCAAGCCGGACATTCCGCACAAGTTCCGCGGCCGTCTCCAGCTCCTCTACGACGAGTACGGCGCGCTGAAGTGCGAGACCTGTTTCCAGTGCGCGCAGGCCTGCCCGATCGAGTGCATCGACATGGGCGGCATCGACACGAAGGGTCGCTTCCACGTCCACTGGGGCGCGCCGGAGACATACGGAGAGCGGCGCGAGGAATCGGCGCTGCGGCGGTCCGGCCGGACCGTCCCGGATCCAGCCTACGCCCATTTCGAGGGGATCGATCCCGACCCGGTCGACGGAATCCTCGAGGAATACGACTTCGACCCGAAGCAGATGCTCCAGATCCTCGAGGCGACCCAGGCCGCCTACGGTCACCTCCCCGTTGCCGCGCTCAAGCGGATCAGCCATGCGACAGGCGCCTGGTACGCGATGATCTACGGGACGGCCTCGTATTACAGCCATCTCCGCTTCGAGCGGCCCGAGGACGGCATCCAAGCAGCCGCCGTGGCCGACCATCGACCAACCGAGGCCACCTTCCTCACCAGCCTCGACACGGCTCTCGCCGGTGGTCGCCGGGCGGGAGCCGGACAACCGTCCGGCACGAAGCCGAACTGAGCCGATGACGACGATCCTGCGAACGCCGAAGGGCTGGCCCTCGATCCTGCTGGCGAGGGCCGGGGCCAAGGACCCGACCGACCTCGACGCCGCGGTCAAGGCCGGTGCGTTCGACGGCCTCCGCAAGGCAGTCCACGACCTTGGACCGACCGGGGTCATCGCGACGCTCGCCGCATCGGGCCTGCGCGGCCGCGGCGGCGCGGGCTTCCCGACCGCCGACAAGTGGCGGGCCGCCGCGACGTTCGACGCGCCGCGGCGGTACGTCGTCGCCAACGGCTACGGTGCCGACCCGGCCGTCCTGACCGATCGAACGCTGCTCGAGACCGATCCGTACGCCGTCATCGAGGGACTGACAATCGCCGCGCTCGCGATCGGCGCCGGCGAGGCGATCATCGCCGTGCGCACGGAAGCCGGCGTGGCCATCCGCGGGCTCGAGGCCGCGATCGGGGCGGCCGAGGAAGCCGGTTTCATCGGCCCGGACATCCTCGGGTCCGGGATGAGCGTCACGGTCTCCGTTCGGCCCGTCCAGGGCGCCTACATGCTGGGCGAGGAGACGGTCCTGCTCAAGGCCCTCGAGGGGAAGCGCGGCCAGCCCGAGCAGCGTCCACCCTATCCGGCGGAGCGAGGCCTGTTCGGGATGCCGACGGTCGTCCAGAACGTCCAGACCCTGGCCACCGTCCCGTGGATTCTCGTCAACGGCGCAGAGGCGTTTGCCGCGATCGGGTCGAAGGCGAGTCCCGGGACGATGCTCGTCGCGGTTCGCGGGGCCGGCGGCGCGGGCATCGCCGAGGTTCCTCTCGGGACGCCGCTCCGGGACATCGTCGCCCTCGCCGGTGGGCCGAAGCCGGCCGCCGGCGCTGGGGCGAAGTCGGTCGCCGGAATGAAGCCAGGTCGAGGCAAGGATGGCGCATCGGTCGCGGCCCTGAAGGCCGTCCTCGTGGGTGGGCCGTCGGGCGGACTCCTCCCGCCGGACCTCCTCGACACCCCGTACGACTTCGACGCCCTTCGCGACGTCGGTGCCCATGTCGGCTCGGGCTCCGTCGTCGCCGCGGACCAGCGTGCGTGCATCGTCGATCTCGCCCGCCTCCTGACCCGCTTCTGCGCCGACGAAGCGTGCGGCAAGACGATCCCCTGCCGGATCGGGACCCGCCGGATCAGCGAGATCGGCGACCGGATCGCGATCGGCGTGCCGCGACCAACCGATCTCCAGCTGCTGGCCGACCTCTCGGCGGACGTCGTCGCCTCCGCCCTGTGCGACCACGAGCGCCTGGCGACCCTCCCGTACGCCAGCGGAATGCGATACTTCCGATCCGAGCTCGACGACCACATCCTCCGCAGCTCCTGCCCCGCGGGCGTCTGTCGCCCGATCGCGGTGGCGGCGGGCGCCGCCCACTGAGAGACATGGCCGACCTGATCACCCGCCCGGACCATCACGCCGAACTCGCACCGCTTGCCGACAACGTCGGCGAGCGGCTCCTGACGACCCAGTCGCCGCAGCGCCCCCAGTCGACGCCGCGAATCCGGATCGAGGTCGATGGCAAGGTCGTCGAGGGCTTCGAGGGCCAGACGATCCTCGAGGTCTGTCGCGACAACGGGATCGAGATCCCGACGCTCTGCTACGAGCCGAAGCTGCCGGGCTTCGGGGCCTGCCGGATGTGCGTCGTCGACGTCGAAGGCTCGGAGTACCCGCCGATCAGCTGCTCCCAGCAGGCCGAAGCGGAGATGGTCGTCAAGACTCAGACCGAGGAGGTCCGCCGGCTGCGGGCGACGAACCTCGAGCTGATCTTCTCGGACCACAACGCCTACTGCCTGCCGCCCTGCCAGAACAAGTGCCCGAGCCACATCGACATCCCGGGCTTCCTCAAGGCGAACGCCGAGGCGAACTTCCGCGAGTCGACCCGCATCTTCAAGCGGACGATCCCCTTCCCGTCGGTCCTCGGCCGGGTCTGCCCGGCGCCGTGCGAGGAGCACTGCCGGCGCGACGAGGTGGACGAGGCGATCGCGATCCGGGACACCCACCGATACGCCGGCGACCAGGTCCTCAAGTCGATGCTCGACGAGGGCATCGACCCGCCGATCCCGTTCGAGGTCCAGCCGAAGACCGGCCGGCGCGCGGCGGTCATCGGTTCCGGGCCGGCGGGGATGGCCGCGGCCTACTACCTTCTGATCGCCGGTCACGACGTGACGGTCTTCGAACGCGACCCGGCGCCGGGCGGGATGCTCCGCTATGGGATCCCGCAGTACCGCCTGCCCAAGGTCGAGGTCCTTGAGGCCGAGTACGAGTCGGTCACCCGGCTCGGTGGCAGGGTCGTCTGCGACCAGGGCCTCGGGCGCGACTTCGGACTCGACGATCTCCAGAACCAGGGCTTCGACGCGGTCGTCGTGGCGATCGGTTGTTACGAGACGAACAAGCTGGGGGTGCCGGGCGAGGACGCCGACGAGGTCCTCGACGGATTGGAATACCTCCGAACGGCGACCCTCGGCCTGCCATACCCGGGCCACGCAGGCAAGCGCGTTGTGGTCGTCGGTGGCGGTTTCACCTCGATGGACTGCAGCCGGACATCGATCCGTCAGGGCGCCGCCGAGGTGACCCTCGTCTATCGCCGCGACATGAAGGACATGCCGGCATCGAACGAGGTCCACGAGGCGATCGAGGAAGGCGTCACCGCCATCTTCCAGGCCGGCCCGACGCGGGTGATCACCGACGCCAAGGGCAATGTCACCGGGGTCGAGTTCATCCGCAACCGGCCCGGCGAGCCCGACGCGTCCGGCCGTCGTCGCCCGGAGCCGGCGCCGGGCACCGAGTTCACGATCCCCTGCGACCGGGTCCTCCTCGCGATCGGTCAGGGCCCGGAGCTGGACTGGATCGGGCCGGGCTCGGAGGGGCCCCAGGCGACGAAGCAGCGCCGCCTCAAGGCCGACGCGGTCACGTTCGAGACGGACCGGCCCGGTGTCTTCGGGACCGGCGACGTCAGGGTCGGGGCCGCAACCGTCGTCCAGGCGGTCGCCGAGGGCCGCCGGTCGGCCTACGCCGTCGATGCCTACCTCAAGGGCCTCGACCTGTCGGTCATCAAGACCCGCCAGCAGCTCGCCGAGCCGCAGCCGGAATTCCTCTCGATCGTGCCGTTCACGAGCGAGCGGAAGGAGCCACGCTACCGGCTCAAGGCGATGGAAGCCGAGGTCCGCAACAAGAGCTATATCGAGTACGAGATCCCGTACAGCCGCGAGGAGGTCGTCGCCGAGTCGACACGCTGCCTCCAGTGCACCTGCGAGGCGATCGGCTTCTGTGACCTGCGCCGGCTCGGGATCGAATATGGGACGACCCTCACGTCCCTCGAACCGCAGTTCCACCAGGGCGCGGGCTACCGCAGCGTGACCGAGAACCGCTTCACCGGCGTCAACCACGACTACATCCGCGACGACTCTCACGCCTTCATCCTGCGCGAGCCGTCGCGCTGCATCGACTGCGGCCGTTGCGCGAACGTCTGTGCCGAGGTCGTCGGGGCGGCCTGCTACGACTTCATGCGGATCGGCTTCGACACGCTCGTGACGACCCCGCTCGACATGAGCCTCAACGACACGCCCTGCGTCTCGTGCGGCCGCTGCGCCGAGACCTGCCCGACCGGCGCCCTCATGCCGAAGCCGCGGATCCTCGAGAAGTACGACGTCGACGAGAGCCGCTGCATCCTGTGCGGCATCTGCGTCGACGCCTGTCCGTACGACGCCCTCCGTGACGGTGCCGACTTCGAGCTGTCGCACCTCTCGCGGTCCGAGCCGATGATCGACCTGATGGCAATCGCCGAGGTCGAGATGGAGACCGAGGTCACCTATATCCGCCGCGAGCGCGACTGGGCCACCCGGGCCGCGGCCGAGGGCCGGATCATCGACCCGGGGCGGCTCCTGCCCGTCCTGCCGGCTTCGATCGCCGAGCAGATCGCGGCCGGCGCCGGTGGCAATGGCCACGGCAACGGCAACGGTCACGGCCACGGGGACGGGCACGCTCATGGCGCCACCGGCGGCCACGCCGGGCACGGCTGAGCGAGCGCCGCGTGGCGATCGGAACGACGATCCCGTTCACGACGATCCCCTGGGACGACGCCCTGTTCGTCGTCTTCGCCGGGACCATGCTCCTCGCCGCGATCCTCGTCGTGACGATGAAGGACATCATTCGCTGCGGCCTGGCGATGATGGTCTGCTTCGGCGCGCTGGCCGGGATCTACGTGATCATCGGTGCCCCACTCGTGGCGGCCGCCGAGGTCCTCGTCTACATCGGGGCGATCAGCGTACTCGTCCTGTTCGCGATCATGCTGACGCAGACGAAGGACGCCCCGGCGAGCCTCGTTTTCCAGACCCAGGCGATCCCGGCTGCCCTTGCCGCTGTGCTCCTAGCGGTGGTCACGATCCTGGCGATCATCGCGACAGACTGGGGCGCCCTCGCCGAGCGGGTCGCGACGAACACGACGGAACTGGCGAAGAAGCTGTTCAGCGAGTGGGTCCTGCCGTTCGAGATCGTCGGGGTGCTCCTGCTCGCGGCCGTCGTCGGCGGCGTCTTCCTCGCGAAGCGCGAACGCGGGCGGGACGGCGAGCGCGAGGGCGGTCAGTTCCGATGATCCGGATCTTCGTCGGCGCGTTCCTGGCGGCCGTCTTCGTCGGCGGTCTCGGGATCATCGCCCTGGCCGCCGGCGGCTCACGCTCGCTCGACGCGTATCTCGTGCTCGCCAGCCTCCTCTTCGCCATCGGGATGTTCGGCTTCCTGGCCCGGCGCAACGCGATCAGCATGCTCATGTCGATCGAGCTGATGCTCAACGCGGTCAATCTCTCCATCGTCGCGTTCGGCGGGTTCGTCAAGGGCCTGGGTGCCTCGGGCTCGGTCATCGCCCTGATGGTCATGGCCGTCGCCGCCGCGGAGGCGACCGTTGGGCTGGCGATCATCATCGCGATCTACCGCAACAAGAAGACACCGCTCGTCGACGAGTACGACGCGATGAGCCAGTGAGCCGGCGCTGATGTTCGACCTGTTGATCGTGCTCATCGTCGCGTTGCCGCTGGTGGGCTTCGCCGTCACCGCCCTCATCGGCCGCCGGCAGGACAAGCAGGCCCACTGGATCCCGGTCGGGCTCATCGTCCTCGTCTGGGCGATCAGCATGGTCGTCGCCTTCGCGACGCTGACCCACGCCGAGCCGTTCGGAGATGCCGGCCACGGGGTGAACCTCTTCACGTGGATCCCGGCCGGCGACTTCCAGGTCCACGCCGCGTTCTACGTCGACGCCCTGACTGCCTGCCTGCTCATCGTCGTGACGACGATCGGGATGCTCGTCCACATCTATTCGATCGGCTACATGAGCCATGACCCGGGCTACTGGCGGTTCTTCGCCTATCTCAACCTGTTCATGTTCTCGATGCTCCTGCTCGTCATGGCCGACAGCTTCCTCGTCCTCTTCGTCGCCTGGGAGCTGGTCGGGTTGTCGAGCTATCTGCTGATCGGCTTCTGGAAGCACAAGCGAACTGCGGCCCTGGCGGCCAAGAAGGCGTTCATCGTCAACCGCGTGGGTGACGTCGGGTTCGCTCTCGGGATCATGCTGATCTTCGCGAGCCTTCACACCCTCGACATCCACGGGGCGGACGGCGTCCTGGCCAGGATCGGGACGCTCGACCACGGCACGATCCTCGCGATCTCGCTGCTGATCTTCGCCGGAGCCATGGGCAAGAGCGCCCAGTTCCCGCTCCACGTCTGGCTGCCGGACGCCATGGAGGGCCCGACTCCGGTATCGGCCCTCATACACGCGGCGACGATGGTCAACGCCGGCGTCTATCTCGTCGCCCGGACGAGCCCGATCTTCGCCGAGGCCCAGGAGGCGCTCGTCGTCGTCGCGGCGATCGGCATTTTCACCGCGATCCTGGCGGCCTCGATCGCGATGACCCAGACGGACATCAAGCGGGTCCTCGCCTACTCGACCCTCAGCCAGCTCGGCTACATGTTCGCGGCGCTCGGTGTCGGTGCCTTCACCGCGGCGATCTTCCAC
>DATHGS010000478.1:0-8344 GCA_035490155.1 Candidatus Methylomirabilota bacterium
ATCTGCATCGCGGGAAGCCCGGTGGCGTCGACCGCCAGCTGGTACACCTTCGGGTGCGGCTTGAATTGGCGCGCGGCGTCGACCGACAGATAGTGGTCCATCGGCGGAAGCCGCCCGCTTACCCGATCGAGCGCTCGGGACGAGGCGTTCGTGAGGATGCCAGTGACAATGCCCGCCGCTCTCAGTCCCTGGACGACCTTGCTGGCGCCGTCGACGAGCGGGAGGTCGATGAAGGCGTCGGCAACCTCACGGAGCACAGACTCGTCGGCGGATCCACCGACGCCGAACTCCTGAATTGCCGCCCGAAGGGCATCGAGCGTAACGACGTCGAAGTCGGCCCATTGCCCCATGACGGTGCGCAGCCACGACGCCTCGACCTGCCGCGCCCGCCATCGGGCGGCGATCTCCGCGCCTCGGCCAGGCGAGAGTCGGTCGCAAGTCTCGTCCAGCGGCCCCAGGTCAAGGAGGGTGCCAAAGAGGTCAAAGAAGACCGCGTTGACTGTTCGCGCAGCCGTCACGTCACGATGCCGGCTCGCATCTCCTCGACGGCTCGGCGTGCCTCGTCGACCGAGCCCTCGTCCTCGATCGTGCTGATGTCGCCGGGATCGCGGTCGAGCGCCACGGCCTTGAGGACACGCCTCATGATCTTGCCGCTGCGGGTCTTGGGCAGCATCGCCACCACCGAAAGGTGGCCGATGACTGCCACCGGCCCGAGCTCGTGGCGCACTGTCTGCAGCAGCTCTCGGTGGAGCTCATCCGATGGCTCGTGCCCCGCCTTGAGCGCGACAAAGGCCTCGATGACCTCGCCGCGGAGCTCGTCCGGGACGCCGGTCACGCCTGCCTCCGCCACGGCAGGATGGCGCAGGAACGCGGTCTCGACCTCGACCGTCCCGAGCCGGTGGCCGGCAATCTTGATGATCTCGTCTGCACGGCCGGCGAACCAGACATACCCGTCGGCGTCGACATGCGCTGCGTCACCAACGTAGTAGCCGCCGGGGATCCGATCCCAGTAGTCAGCGACGTAGCGCTCGGGCTCGCCCCACAACGTCGCGATCAGCCCAGGGAACGGCCGCTTGACGCGCATGACCCCCTTCTCCCCCACCCCGACGGGCCCGCCATCCGGGTCGACGACGTCCGCTTCGATCCCGGGCAGGGCGACGCCCGCGGAACCGGGCTTGATCGGAAGGAGCGAGTAGCCATACGGGTTTCCGAAGATCGGACCGCCCGTCTCCGTCTGCCACATGTGATCGATGACCGGCACGCGATCCTCGAAGACGGTTTGCTGCAGCCACTCCCAGGCGGGGGCGTTCAGCACCTCGCCGGCGCAGAACACGCGCTCCAGCCGACCCAGATCGTGCCGTCTCGGGACCGCCTCGCCGTAGCGCATCAGCAGCCGGACGGCGGTCGGTGAAGTGAAGACGCCGGTGACCCCTTCGCGCTCGATGATCGACCACGGAGCGTCGGCGTCAGGGTGGTCCAGGGCGCCTTCATAGGCGATCGTGGTGGCGCCGGCCATCAATGGCGCGTAGACGATGTAGCTGTGGCCGACCACCCAGCCGATGTCCGACGTCGACCACCATGTCTCGCCGGCCCGAAGTCCGAACACCCAGTCGCCCATCGAGGCGACGTGGACGCCATAGCCACCATGGGCGTGGACGGCGAGCTTCGGTTTCGCGGTCGTGCCCGAGGTTGCGAGGATGAACGCCGCGTCCTCCGCGAGGGTGTCCTCGACGGCGCCCGAATGGCGACCACCGGCTGCGATGAGAGCGTCCCACGCCATCTCGATGTCGCGGGGCGGACGGGATGCGTCGCTCCTCCTCAGGACCACGACGCGCTCGATATCGCTGGGTCCGGAGTCGATCGCGTCGTCGACGATCGATAGGAGGTCGATGTCTTTGCCCTTGCGGTAGGTGACGTCGGTCGTCAACAGGAGGCGCGAGCCACTCGCCCGCATTCGGTCGCCCAGCGCGCCTGCCCCGAAGCCGGCGAAGACGACACAGTGGATTGCCCCGATTCGGACCGTCGCCAGCATCGCGACGATCGCCTCGACCGATGTTGGCATGTAGATCGTCAGCCGGTCGCCCTTACCGATCCCCAGGCTGCGAAGGCCGGCGGCGACTCGTTCAACCTCGGCGAGCAGCTCGGCATATGTCAACGCACGTCGCCCACCGCGCTCGTCCAGCGCGATCAGCGCCCGGGCGTCGCCTCGACCGGCCGCGACGTGGCGGTCGAGCGCGTTGAAGGAGAGGTTCGTGTGGCCGCCCGCGAACCAGGCGAAGCTCGAACCCTCGCGGAGCTCGAGCGCGCGTTCCGGTCGCCGCGTCCAATCGAGACGCTCGGCGGCCTCGAGCCAGAACGCGTCGGGGTCGCGGAGCGAGCGTTCGTACAGCTCGTCGTAGCGCCTGCGGGCCGCGTCGGTCGTGACGTCCGTCATCGGAAGAGCAGTATCGATCCGACGCGGTAGGCAGTCCAGCAGATGGCATGAGCCCTTGTCCTACCCGTCCTGCTTGTGCCGTCAACGAGTATCCCGGCGGGAGGCGATTCATGTTCGCCGACCCGTGCGGGAACATCCTCGGGATCTACCAGCCGTCCGAGTATGTTCAGCCGGCCGAGTCGCCGGGGAACGTCCAGCGCGTCGGCTCGTGGTGCCGGTCGTCCTCGAACATCCCGAACATCCCGGGCAGGCCGAACGCCTTCGTTGGCTCGAGCCGGTAGATCGCGTAGGGCGGCAGGCCCGCCGTCGGACCATGCGGACCGTAGACGTCCCTGCCGCGCGCCTCGAGCGGCCAGCCCTCGCCACCGAATTCCTCCGCGAGCCGGCGCAGGGTCGCCTCGTCGGTGACGGGCCTGGCGTGGCCCTCGACGATGAGGTCCATCGACGGCAGCGTCAGGTTCCCGGTCGCGATGACGCATCGATCGTCGGCGGCGAGGTTGCGGCCCTTGCGGGTCCCCTCCCCCGCGAGGAAGTGGAACGCGCCGTCGATCCAGAAAGCAATGATCGGCATGAGGTGCGGCCAGCCGTCCGGACGGACGGTCGCGAGCCAGTGGTTCTGTCCCGGCGCGGGATGCTCCAGGCGCTCCAGGGCCACGTCCCAGGGCGTCGTCTCGGTCTGGCCGTCGACCATGGGCGTCAGTGTCTCGGGTGTGCGCGCGGCGGTCGTCATCGTGTCACTCCCCTGCGTTGCCGAAGGTTGCCCGCCCGGTTTGGCGGAAGGTTTGGATCGTCACGCCAGTCGAGCCCGTGACCGAGTCGATGCGCTCAGCTTCATGGTCGTTGCTCCTTCGCGTTGGGGTCGATGATGGTTAGACGGTAGGCCGCACGGCAACTCATCGGCCCGGTGCGGGACCTTACGATGGCACCGGCGATGACGACCTACCCGCTGACCCCGAAGACCAACGCTCACCTGATCCCCGGGCAGTTCTGGTCGATCCCATTGTCCGACGGCCGATTTGGGAGCGGCCGTGTGCTCTCGGTCGACCACGACCGACCGGCTGGTGGTCGAACGCGGTTCATCGGCGCGATCCTTGATTGGGTCGGCGAGGCGCCTCCGACGTTCGAGGCGATCGCCGGAAGTGCGGTGCTCGCCGTCGGCAACGCCCACGTGCGCCTCATCTCGTTCGGCGGCGGCGCCATCCTGGGCGAACGGCCGCTCGATGCCGACCGGATCGAGCCTCCGGCGAGGGTCGACACCTATTGGGGCGATGGCTACGGGGTCATGCGCGCCGAGCGGCGGTTCATCGCCGGAGATCCGGCGCCGACGTCCGAGTTCCGCCAGGTGTCGTCCCCGCTGACCGCCGAGATGCTCCAGCCGTCACTCACCGGTCGGGGGGTCGTCCAGTTCCGCAGCCTGCTGAACGACGACGACCTCCGCCAGCTCGGCGAATGGTTCCGGCCCTACCCGGAGATGACCCTCCGAGCGTACGGCTCGTACGACCACTCGATCGTGGACCTCGAGTTCCTGCGGTTCTTCCCCACCCTCCGTCGCTTCGGCGCCGACGCGCTGTGGGACTCGCTGACGTCCCTCGATGGCCTGCGCCATTTGCCGACGGTCCTGGAGGAACTCGGGATCGGGGCGACAAGGGCGAAGCTCGACCTGGCTATCCTCGCCCGGTTTCCCGAGCTGACCTGGCTGTTCCTCGAGGGGCAGACAAAGCACCTCGAGGTCATCTCGGGGCTCGCGAAGCTCGACGACCTGACGCTTCGCTCGATTACGATGCCGGATCTCTCACTGCTCCTGCCCCTGACGCGCCTGCGCTCGCTCGATCTCAAGCTCGGTGGGACGCGCGACCTCGGCCTGCTGCCGCGTGTCGGCGAGCTGCGATATCTCGAGCTCTGGATGATCCGCGGGCTAACGGACGTGACCGCCGTCGGGCAGGTCCCGTCGCTCCGCGCGCTGTTCCTCCAGGCCCTGCGTCAGGTCGAGACGCTGCCGGACTTCCGTCAGGCGACCGAGCTTCGACGGGTCCGGCTCGAGACGATGAAGGGCCTGCGCGATCTGAGCCCGCTCGCGACGGCGCCGGCGCTCGAAAGTGTCGAGCTGATCGACATGCGGCACCTGAAGCCCGAGGATCTCGCCCCGTTGATCGGCCTGCCACGGCTGAAGGCGGTCACGCCTGGCCTCGGCAGCCGCCGCAAGAACGAGGCAGCGGCGGCGATGCTCGGGTTGCCCTACGTCAGCGGGCCGTTCGACTGGACGACGCCGTAGCCGGCTGAGTCCGCTTGCCGAGGTGGGGCCGATGATGTCCAAAGTTGGCAACTTTGGACCCGCATGATGGCGCGATGACTGCTCCCACCATCGTCCCGGCCTCGACACCCGAGGCGCCCGTCCCTGGTGGCGGTGCCGGTCCCTTCGCCCGCGCTGTGGCGGCGGTGCCGCCGCCGGGGCTGCTGCTGGTCTCCATCGTCTCGATCCAGCTCGGCGCCGCCGTGGCGGTGCACCTGTTCGAGACGCTCGGGCCGATCGGCACCGCCTTCCTGCGACTCGCTTTTGCGGCGGTGCTGCTGCTCGTCGCGGCGCGACGCCAGATCGGGTCGGGCGCACGACGTCATGCCGGGATGCTGTTGCTGTTCGGCTGCGTCATCGGCGCGATGAACATGTGCTTCTACAGCGCCATCGACCGCATCCCGCTGGGCATCGCGGTGGCGATCGAGTTCATCGGCCCGCTGGGGGTCGCCGTCTTCACCTCGCGCCGGCTCAACCATTTCATCTGGATCGGTCTCGCCGTCGCCGGGCTTCTGCTGCTGACGCCGAGCATCGGCACGGACCTCGACCCAGTCGGGGTCGGCCTCGCTCTGGCGGCCGGGGCAGGCTGGGCGAGCTTCGTCCTGATCAGCCCGCGAGTGTCGCGCGCCGTTGGCGGTGCTGGCCTCGCCTTGGGCATGCTCGTAGCCGGCCTGTTCACCCTGCCCTTCGGGCTGGCGGCCGGCGGCCTGGAGCGGCTCGATCCAGGCCTCCTGGCCGGGGCGCTCGCGGTCGGGATCCTCTCCACTGCCCTGCCGCTGTCGCTCGAGTTCGAGGCGCTGACGCGAATGACCGCCCGCGCCTATGGCGTCATGGTGACGCTGGAGCCAGTCGTCGCCGCCCTGGTCGGCGCCATCGTCCTCGGCCAGGCCCTGCCGCCGGCCGCCGTGCTGGCCATCGCCTGCGTCACCGGCGCCGCCATCGGCGTGACCCTCAGCGACCGGCGCGGTGACGGGAGCGGCCCAGGCGGATAGACCCCGCGGGTAGGCGCGAGTCTGGTGCCCGCGCCCCTGGGCCGGACGCGGTAGCCTCTCGGTCATGGCACTTGGATTCGGACTCCTCAGCGCGCAGCTTCGACCCGGTGAGACGGACTGGACGCGCACCTACGACGATACGGTCCGGCTCGCCGTCGAGGCGGAGCGGCTCGGCTTCACGTCGGTCTGGACGACGGAGCATCACTTCGTCGACGACGGCTACATGCCGTCGCTCCTCGTCGTCAGCGCGGCTCTCGCCCAGGCGACGTCCCGGATCGAGATCGGCACCGGCGTGATCCTCGCCCCGCTGCACCACCCGCTGCGCCTCGCCGAGGACGCGGCGACCGTCCAGCTGCTGAGCCACGGCCGGCTCGCGCTCGGGCTCGGACTCGGCTGGTCGGAAGTCGAGTACGC
Organism: Candidatus Methylomirabilota bacterium; assembly: GCA_035490155.1. Lineage (GTDB taxonomy): Bacteria > Chloroflexota > Limnocylindria > Limnocylindrales > CSP1-4 > CF-46. The sequence goes on from DATHGS010000478.1 coordinate 6,131, forward strand.
CGGGCTCGGCGCCGACATGCATCGCCGGGGCGCAGCGATGGAGGAGACGCTTCGGATCCTCCCGCAGGCGTGGAGCGGCCAGCCGTTCACCCACCAGGGATCCGTCTATCAGCTCCCGACCCTCGCTGTGCGCCCGACACCGGGGACCCGGATCCCGATCCTCATCGGCGGTGGCGCCGAGCCCGCCATCCGCCGCGCCGCCCGCCTCGCCGACGGCATCTTCTCGAACTCGCCCACGGACGAGTTCCGCAAGCAGGTCGGGTGGGTCCTCGACGAGCTCGAGCAGACCGGTCGGGATCCGTCGACGTTCCGGTTCATCCACTACTCGATCCTGCTGCCGGGCGCGTCCCGCGCCGACGCGCTTGCGCGCTATCGCGATGCCGTCTGGGCGCTGAACTGGAAATACTCGGACATGGAAGCTTCCTCGACCCGACCGCTCCCGCCGGCCTCCCCTCCCCCGTTCGATCGATCGGACGAGTCGCTCCTCGCGCGCCGGACCGCGCATGCAGGGACCTCCGTTGAGCTCGTCGAGGCCCTGCTCGCCGTCCAGAACGCGGTGCCGGTCCCGGTCGAGTTCGTGGCGCGCAGCCATCTCCCCCTGCTCGCGTACGACGCGCAGCTCGAGGTCATGCAGCAGCTCGCCGAGGGCGTGGCCCCGCACGTCTGACGTGGTCGCGCGTTCGGGCTACGGGCGGATGCGGCGGCTCTGTGACACGATTCGGGGATGCGACCGATCCGGCTCGGAAGCGCGCACCTCGAGTTGACGCCGCTCCCCGCAGCTGCGGCCGCGGCCCTGCCGGACGACCGCGCCACGGCTACCCGATTGATCGGAGCCACCCTCCCCGATCCCTGGCCGCAGATGGATCTGCTCGATGTGCTGCCGGTGCAGGCCGCGGCGGAGCCGGCCGACGAGCCGTTCGGGATCTGGCTGATGATCGAGCGCGACTCGAATACGGTGGTCGGCGACATCGGCTTCATGGGTCCGCCCGACGGCGGGGTCGTCGAGATCGGCTTCAGCGTGATCCCCGACCGTCGACGCCGCGGCTACGCGACCGAGGCCGCACGCTCCCTCGTCGACTGGGCGTTTAGCGAACCCCGAATCCGGGAGGTGAGTGCGCGGACCGAGCCCGAGAATGAGGCGTCGGCTCGGGTGCTCGCTGCGACGAGGTTCGCGCGGGTCGGCGTTGCGGGTGGAACCGTCCGCTGGCGGCGGAGGCGGAGCTGAACATGCCGATCATCGACGTCCACACCCACATGTTCACGCGGCGCTGGCTCGAGCTCCTGCGCGCGCACGGCGATCCGTACGGCGTCCAGGTCCGGCCCGACGGGCGCGAGGAGATCTTCCGGGGCGCAACGCCGGTCGTGCTCCCGCAGCCCGGCCACTTCGACTACGACCTGCGGCTCGCAGCGATGGACGCAGCGGGGATCGATGTCTCGATCGTGTCGTTGACGTGTCCGAACGTCTACTGGGGCGGCGAGGACGTCAGCAGCGAGGCCGCGCGAGACTCAAACGCGTCGATGGCCGAAGCGCAGCGGGTCCATCAGGACCGGATCCGGTGGTTCGCGTCGCTGCCGTGGGAATACCCGGCGCGGGCCGTCGAGGAACTGAGCCGCTCGTGCGACGAAGGCGCCGTCGGCGTCATGGTCATCGCGAACGTCGCCGGCCGAAGCCTGACCGAGGCCGCGTTCGCGCCGATCTGGGCCGAGATCGACCGCCGCGGCATGCCTGTCCTGGTGCATCCGGGCGAACCGCCCGGCGCCGACTTGATGGACATGGGCTCTTACGACCTTTCCTGGCTCGTCGGCTTCATGTTCGACACGACCCTCGCGATTACCCGGATGATCTTCGACGGCTTCCTCGACCGGTACCCGAACCTCAAGCTGATCGCGGCTCACGGCGGCGGGGCACTCCCCTACCTCGTCGGCCGGATGGAGAAGGGCAACGCGGTCGAGCTCCCCGAGCGCCGGCGAATGGCGGCGACGCCGACCGAGTACCTCCGCCGGATCTGCTACGACTGCATCACGTACGACCCGGGGGCGCTGCGCTATCTGATCTCGGTCGTCGGCGCCGAGCGCGTCCTGTTCGGGACCGACTGGCCACACCAGGTCCACGACGTCACGGGATCATTGGCCAACACGGCGGCGCTCCCCGCGGATCAGCGCGACGCGATCCGAGGCGACAACGCGCTCCGTATCTTCCAACTGTGAGCACCG
>DATHGS010000479.1:0-2472 GCA_035490155.1 Candidatus Methylomirabilota bacterium
AGGCGCGGCGCCCGATGATGAGCGTCAACCTGTCGGCCCGCCAGCTCGGCGATCCGGGTCTCGTCGACATCGTCGCGAAGTCCCTGGCGGACGCAGGCCTGGCGGGGAGTGCACTTCGACTCGAGATCACCGAGACGGCGATGGTCATCGGACTCGAGAGCGCCGCCGAAACGATCGCCGCGCTGCGATCACTCGGGGCCAGCATCGTCATCGACGACTTCGGGACCGGCTATTCCGCGCTCGACTACCTCAAGCGTTCGTGGTCGACGGGGTCAAGATCGACCGCTCGTTCGTGTCCGGGCTGGGTCGCCTCGGTCCCGACGAGGCGATCGTGACCGCGTCCATCGCGTTCGCCCACGCGCTCGGGCTCGAGGTGACGGCGGAAGGCGTCGAGACCCGCATCCAGCTCGACCGCCTGACGGAGCTCGGATGCGATCGAGGCCAGGGCTATCTCATCGGCCGACCGATCCGGTTCGAGCATGTCATCGCCATGCTCCAGACGGAGCATCTCGACATCCGCCAGCTGAAGCCGTCCATTCGGCCCGTCCTGTTGACCGACGGCACGGCCCTCGCCGGATAGGGCTGCGAGGCCATCGTGGCCAGATGGCCCGGGCGAGACGAGTCGCCCGGGCCGATTGCTCCGTGACGACCGAAAGCGTCAGGCCGCCGGAGGCGTGCAGGGCGAGGGTGGGTGGATCGCATCCCCGAGGCGGTTCGCGATCGCGTCGAAGCCAGCGACCGCGTGGGTCCGGACGGCCGTCAGAGCCGCGCGCACCTCGTCTGTCGGAGGACCGGGTGGATAGGCGCCGTAGATGCGGATTAGCCGTCCGTTTGCCTCGGACAGGACGCCGCGAACGGAGCTGAGCTGGTTCAGGAGCCCGGTGCTGGACGAGTCAGACGCGTAGACGTCGCCGTCGGCCAGGCTCGCGTCACCCGTGCCGATGATTCCCTCTGTCGTGCAGAGGCGCGCGTCTACCGTATTGATGATCACACCGAGCGACTGGCGCGTCGCGACAAGACTGTCGGATACGGGCACCACCGGAGGGCCCGGCGGATACGCCGCCAGGATTCGGTCGAGCCGTCCGTCGACCACGACGACGACGTTATCGACGGCACCGAGCCGGTTTGCGATCGAGACGCTGGTGTCGTCGACCGAGCTGACGGGAATTCGATCCCCGGCCGCGACCGTTGCGGCGAAGACGGAACTGGCCACCATGGTCGATGCCAGAACGGCTCCAAGAAATGGTCGGATGCGGTTCATCAGAGGGGCTCCCTTCACTGAACTAGGCTGGTTCTGATCACTGGGCGACGACGTGGCCGCCAAGGTCCTGGGCGGTCGCCTCGGAGATCCGGTCGGCCGTCATTCCCGCGGCCGCCGCGGCCGCCTCGAGCGCCTCGATCGACGGCGCGTCGAACAGCCAGAACACGGTTTCGTCGCGCGGCACCGTCACGGCACCGAGATAGCGGATGTCGCCGTGGCCGGATGCCTCGGCCGCCCGCGCGAGGCGTTCCGGATCGGGGCGACCGGCTGATGCCGGCCAGTAGCCTTCGATGAGATAGGTCACGACAGCTCCATTTCTGTGGGGAGCCCGCCCGGCCGGCAGCCGGGCGGGCTCGAGGAGCTACTTGGCCTGGAGCTTGAACGTGGCCGACGCCACGCTCCCCACGTATCGCGCGGCATCGTTGCCGGCGGGCGCCCACGTGGCCGTGAGCGGGTACGTCCCGTTCTTCTGGGCGAGCTTGAGCTGGAAACTGGCGACGCCGCTGGACGAGGTGATGGCCGAGGCCGTCTGCGTCCCGAGGGTGAAGGCGATCGTCCGGCCGCCGAGCGGCGTCCCGGTCGCGTCGACGAGGACCGCCGAAAGGGTGATCGTCTTGTTTGCGCCGCCGGTCAGGGTTCCGGTGTAGGTCGTCGTCGTCGCCTTGCGGGCGATGGTGACGCTGCCGGTCCCCGATGCGGCGGTGTAGAGCGAGTCGCCGGCAAAGCTCGCCGACGTGGCGTAGGTCCCGGCCGCCAGGCTCGGGGTCCAGGCGGTCGAGCCCACACCGGACGAGTTCGTGACCGCGGAGCCGGAATCGGCGCCGTCGACCTTGAAGGTCAGGGCTCGGCCGTTGACGGCCTGGCCGAACTCGTCGACCAGCGAGGTCCGGAGGTGACCACCCGTGTCGAATGTCGCGGCGGTGTCACCGATCGCGCCGACGCTGACATCCCGGGCCCGGACGACGACGTCGCGGGTGTCGGTCTGGCACGCGCCGTTGCGGTCGCAGGCAGTGAAGAAGGCGGTGTATGTCCCGGGCGTCGTGTAGGCGTGGGTCACGCTCGGGCCCGACGTCGCGCTGGGAGTTCCGTCACCGAAGCGCCACTGATAGGTCAGGGTTGCCTGGTCGTCCTTGCCTGGGTCGACGGCCTGTCCGTTGAAGGCGACCGATCGGCCCCAGGCCGCGGTCGTGTCGAAGCCCGCGTCGACGACT
>DATHGS010000480.1:0-2037 GCA_035490155.1 Candidatus Methylomirabilota bacterium
GCGGCCGACTTGCCCGCCGCGGCCGCCGACTTGGCCGACGCGGCCGCCGACTTGGCCGACACGGGCGACTTGGCCGACGCGGCCGCCGACTTGGCCGGCGCCCCACCACCATTCGACGTCGTGGGTGGACGCGGCGTCCGAGCCGGTGCGACGGCGGCGCGCTTCCGAGCGGGCTTTCGATTTGCATCGTCGGCAACGGCTTTGTCGGCGTCCGCCGACGCCTCGGCCGCGGCGGCGGCCACCCGCGTCGAGACCGGGCGCTCGCGCTTGACCGCCAACGGGTCATGGCCCTCGTCGATGCCCTTGAACGACGTCTGTCGAACGAGGCCCTCCCGCGTCCAGCCACCGAGCTCGGCCCGGATCACGAGCTCCGGCCGGACCCAGATGACATTCCGTAGCTCGCCCTTCCGCTCGGGTGCCGGATCGAATGGCGGCGCCTCTGTGACCAGCGCCTCGAGCCGCTTCCTCAGCGCCGTCCGCGTCCGGGCATTGAAGCCCGAGCCGACCTTGCCGGCGAATCGGAGCTTGCCTCCCTCGTAGACGCCGACAGCGATCGCCCCGAGATCCTTGGCGTTGCCCTCGCCCGGCGTGAATCCGCCGACGACGAGCTCCTGTTCCGGCCGAATCTTGATCTTCAGCCAGGCCGCCGAGCGCGCGCCGGGTTGGTAGTGCGAACGGCGGAGCTTGGCCACGACCCCCTCGAGGTTTCGGGCCTTTGCCGCGCGATGAAAGGCGATGCCGTCTCCCTCGACGTGCGAAGCGAACCGGACGCGACTCGACTCGTTTAGAACGCTGCGTAAGAGCCGCTTGCGATCCTGCAGCGGGACCTGGAGGAGAGACCGTCCGTCGAGATAGAGCAGATCGAAGACCTGGTACACCAGCCGCGGCGCGCGACCCTTGCCCGCCCCCCGCGATCGGAGCCCGCTGATCGCCTCCTGGAGCAGCCCGAAATCGGGCGCGCCGTCCTCGTCGAGCGCTACGACCTCGCCGTCGACGATCGCCTGTCGCGCGGAGATCCACGTCGTCGGCATGAGGAGACCCGGGAAGTACGTCGCGCCGTCGAGCCCGCGCCTCGTGTACATCCGGACCGACCCATCGTTCACGATCGATTCGATCCGGTAGCCGTCCCATTTGACCTCGAAGAGCCAGTCGGGGTCGTCGAAGGGCGTCGGCTGCGCGAGCGTGGCGAGCATCGGCGGGATGAAGCCCGGGAGGGGCGCCTCGACCGCCCCCTCGAGATCGATCTGGGCGCTGGCCGCCGGCATGTCGCTCACCCAGACCGCGTCGCGGTTCTCCTTGACCTCGTCGTTCGTGCGGCCGGTCTTGACCGACTTCGGGAACTGCTCGGCATCCCAGCCGGTGACGGCCGCCGCATCGCGCTTCTTGATCAGCAGCCACTGCTCGGAGTCGTCCTCGAAGGCCGTGGTTGGTGCGGTACCCGGTCGGCGACTCGTCCGGACGATGGTGAACCGGCCCTTGAGCTTCTCGCCGTGGAGCTCGAACTTCAGCTCGCCAGCCTCGACCGCCTTGACCGGGTCCGGCGTCTCTGCCTCGGGCTCGTACGTACCCCAGTCCCAGACGATGACATCGCCGGCCCCGTATTGGCCCTTCGGGATGACGCCCTCGAAGTCGAAGTACTCGAGCGGGTGGTCCTCGACGTGGACGGCCATCCGGCGGACTGCCGGATCGAGCGTCGGACCCTTCGGCACGGCCCAGCTCGCGAGGACGCCGCCCATCTCGAGCCGAAAGTCGTAGTGGAGGCGGGTCGCCCGGTGGCGCTGGACGACGAAGCGGCCGCCGCCCGGTCGACCAGGCTCCGACGTGGACGACGACCCCGGGCCGGGCGTCCCGGCCGGCTCCGGCGTCTTCGAGAAATCGCGCTTGCGATGGTACCGATCGAGGGGCATCGGCGATCAGCTCAGTCGCGCTTACGCCCGATGCCGTCGGGCGAGGTCAGGCGCTCTTCCGGCGGCGCGGCTTGGCGGCCGTGGCGGCCTCGGCCTCTTCTGTTTCCTCGTCGCTGGCGGCCTTCTTGGC
>DATHGS010000481.1:0-3107 GCA_035490155.1 Candidatus Methylomirabilota bacterium
GCCCGGGCGCCGCGGACGAGCGTCGCGAGGCGCGCGTCGTCGAGCCGCGGCGCATAGGCGAGCGCCTCGCCCACGCCTTCCCGGGCGGCGGCCCGGGCCAGCGCGGCCCGATCGTCGGGCGATGCACCGGCAAACAGGACCCGCGGCGGCCACGGGGCGTCGGCCGGGAGGCCCACCGGTCGATCCGCTCGGATGAGCTCGGCAAGCGCCCGAAGGAGCGTGGCGACATCCTGGCGTGCGTCGTATCGGCCGGAATAGACGACATACCGGTCGGGCAGGCCGAGCCGCTCTCTCTCCGCTCTCGGGTCCGCCGCGCCGCTTCCCGAGCGCCCGCCCGCAACCGACCGGGGATCGTCCGCCCGGCCCCAGAACGCGAACGCCGGCCTCGGCGCGAGCGGAATGACGTGGATCCGATCACGCCGGATCTTGAGCAGCCGGCGGGCGATCGTCGCGACCCCATGGGTTCCGACGACGACGGCCGCAGCGTCGCGCAACAGCCGGCCGCGCAGCCGCTGGCCGAAGCGAGCGACGGTGCCGCTCTGGTAGGCATGCGGCAGTTCCCACGGAGCGAGGTCCAGGAGGGTGACGACGAGTGGCAGACCCGACGCTAGCGGGATCGCGCCGCCGACCGCATGGTAGACCGAGCCGGCCGCCCCACCTCGCTCCGCCCGCCAGGCGGCCCCGAGCGATGCTCCGGTCAGGAGGAACGGATCGACGGTCAGGGCGCCCGAGCGCAGGAGACGGGTTGGGGGAAGCATGCGCCGGCCGACGACAGCCAGCCGGCTGAAGCGCTCGGTCGGGTCGTCGAGATCTGATTGGAGCAGGAGGGCGAACGACTCGCCGTCGAGAGGCGCCGCGTCGAACGCCCCGAGCAGGCCGCCCAGGTAGATCGCCGTCAGTGGCGCCCGATCGGGTTCCTGGAGTGGCCGCGCGTCGAGGACGACCCGGACGCCCGGAACGGCGTGCGTGGACCGCCGCGGAACTGTCTCCCCGAGTCTGGCCGGGATGGGCTCCGTCACCCGCCTTCGCCGGCGGGTGGCCCCTCGACCGCGATCGGCGTACCAACCGGCCCCTGTGCGACCGGGGCGTGGAGGGACGTGGTGGCGACCTCGTCTCGGACCGGCCTCACGCCGCGCGGCAGGCGACCCGTCAGCCGCCCACGGAGCTCGTCGAACCGAAGCATGACCACGACGACCAGGGCCTCGACGACGATCCGGCGGCTCATCTTTGACTGACCGACCCGCCGGTCCCGGAACGTGATCGGCACTTCGTGGATCCGGGCGCCGCCGCGCGACGCGCGGAACGTCATCTCGATCTGGAAGACATAGCCACCGGCATGGACACCGTCGAACGGGATCGCCGTGAGGGTCTGGGCCCGCCACGCCTTGAACCCACCGGTCAGGTCGCTCGGCCGGAGTCGCAGGATCGTCTTCGCGAAGAGACTCCCGCCGCGGGAGATCAGCCGCCGCCCGATACCCCAGTCGACCACGCCACCGCCCGGCGTGTAACGCGAACCGATGACGAGGTCCGCATCGTCGTCGGCGATCGGCCCGATGAGCGCCGCCAGCGTTGCCGGATCGTGTGACCAGTCGGCGTCCATCTGGACGACGACGGCGGCCCCGCCCGCAAGGGCGACCCCGAAACCGTCGAGGTAGGCGCGTCCGAGGCCCTGTTTGGCGGGCCGATGCCGAACGCAGACCCGTGGATCCGCGGCGCTCAGCTCGTCGGCGATCGTCCCGGTCCCATCGGGCGAGCCGTCGTCGACGACGAGCAGCGTGGCGCCCGGCAGCGACTCCAGGATCGCCGCCGAGATCGTCCGCAGGTTGTCTGCCTCGTTGTAGGTCGGCAGTACGACCCACGTGTCGTGGCCGAGCGAGGCGGGCGGTTGGCGGGTCGGGCGTCTGGTCATCCTCGAACCAGTGTAGACGCGCGATTCCCGGCTCGACCCGACCCGAAGGTCCCGCTCAGGGTCGCTCGGCCAGCCCGGCGAGGCGAGCGACGAGGTCCGTCAGGGTCGGGTTCGACTGGTCGCGTTCCGACAGGATCGGTCGTCCGTCCGCGGTCCCGGGGACGGCCGGCCACGGAACGCCGACGGCAGGATCGTCCCACGCGAACCCGAGCTCATCGGTGCCATCGAACTCGTTGGTCACGAGATAGAGCAGCTCCAGCGGTTCGATGGCCAGGAACCCGTGGGCGACCCCGGCCGGGATGACGACCCAGTCGTCGGCCGCGAGCTCGCGCGTCTCGACGATCGCCCGAGGCCCGCTGCCGTCGACCAGCGGGCGGACGTCGACGAGGGCGACGAACGCTCGCCCCGCGGTGACGGTCCAGTAGTCGAGCTGCCGGCGGTGGTAGTGAAGGCCGCGCAGCACGCCCGCGGCCGAGCTCGACAGGTTCGCCTGGACGAAGCGCGGCTTGGTGGCGGCCGGTGCCCCGGTCTCGGCGAGGGTCAGCGCCCGAAATGCGGTCGCTCGCCAGACCTCGCGAAACGACCCCCGGCTGTCGGCATGGCGAACGATCGATCCGAAGCGGACGCCGCCGAGCGAGGACGGGCCTGGGCTCAACCCGGCGATCCCGCGGCCGACCGCTGGCGAAGGAGCGAGGGCAGATAGTCGGCGAGAGCTGCCTGCCAGGATCGCATCGGCTCGCCGCCGGGCAATTGCGTGGGCTCTAGGACCGCCCAGGCGGGTGGCGTCGATACCCGCGGCCACGTCGACGCGGGAACATCCTGGGTCGCGGCCTCGAGCCCCGCCTGGTGGAGGAGCTCGCGGGCCCAGTCGGCCCGCGACACGGCGCCGTCATTGACCAGGTGATGGACGCCGTCGATCGCCGCGCCACCGATCAGCTCCGCGATCGCCTCGGCCAGGTCGACGGAGTAGGTCGGCGAGCCGATCTCGTCGGACACGAGGCGGAGCGGCTCGTCGGCCGCGTTGGCTCGCTCGGCGGCGGCCAGGATCTTGGCCGGAAAGTCATTGCCCGGTGGACCGAACAGCCAGGCCGTCCGGACAATGCCCAGCGCGCCGCCACTCCGGCGGCCGCCGACCGCGCGACTGCCGCCCGCCGCCCCGCGCCCGTCCGGCCCATACGCCGCCAGTGCCGCCCGTTCC
>DATHGS010000482.1:0-5962 GCA_035490155.1 Candidatus Methylomirabilota bacterium
CGCCTCGCCAACCACTTCGGCGAGGGCTCCGCGGGCGTTCGGCCCGAGCTCGCGGACCGGCTTGTGGCCGCCCTCAACGGCGGCGAGATACCCCTCCTCCGGACGATCGGATCGATCGGCCAGGCGGATCTCGCACCGCTGGCCGACCTCGGCGACGCGCTGTTCCGGGGAATGACCCTCGAGGCGGGCGAGGGCACGGCGATCCTCGACAACAATTCGTTCTCCACTGCGTGGGCGGCACTCGCGGTCGCCGATGTCGAGATCCTGCTCGACACCATGGACGTGGCCGGCGCCCTGAGCCTCGAGGGCCTCGCGGCCAACCCGACCATGCTCCACGCCGCGATCGGCGAGGTCCGGCCCTATCCCGGGCTACGCGAGACGCTGAAGCGGTTCCAGGAGCTGCTCACCGACAGCGCAATCTGGGAGGCAGGCGTGCCTCGGAACCTCCAGGATCCGCTGACCTTCCGGAACCTTCCCCAGATCCAGGGCGCCTGCCGCGACGTTCTCGCTCACGTGGATGCGCAGCTGGCAATCGAGCTCAACGCGTCGCAGGGGAATCCGATCGTCGTCCCAGCCGAGGAACGGGTGATCTCGGTGGCGAACTTCGAGATCCTGCCCCTCGCCGTCGCCCTCGACTACGTCAGGCTCGTGCTTGCGACGGCCCTGAAGAGCTCGGCGGAGCGGACGGTCAAGATCCTCGGCGCGCCCTGGTCCGGCCTGCCCACTGGCCTCACGCCGGTGGGCGGGACCACGGCGGCGGGGTTGACCTATCTCAGCCTCGCCGCCCAGAGTCTGGCGGTGGAAGCGCGACTCCTCGCCCAGCCGGTCTCGTTCGAGGTCGCCTCGACGACGCACGCCGAGGGCATCGAGGACCGGACGACGATGGCGCCTCTGGCAGCGCGGCGGCTGGCGGAGATGGTGGGTCTCGGCGAGCGGATCGTCGCGATCGAGCTGACGGTCGGGGCCCAGGCGACCGACCTCCGCGCCCTGCGGCGCGGTCGCGGAACGGAGGCGGCGGTCGCTGTCGTCCGCGGCGTCATCCCGTTCCTCGACGTCGACGACTCCGTGCCGGAGATCGAGCCCCTCGTCGAGCTCGTGGGACAGGGGGCGTTCGCCGCGGGATCGGCGACGGTCGAACGACCGACACGGGCCTCGACTTCGACCTCGGCGACACCGACCTCGACTTCGACACCGACCCCGGCGGCCGGCTGACGCGATGGCTCGCCAGACGACGGCCCGTGATCATCCCCCCGAAGAGGCCGGCGAGGACACGTCGTTCGCCCGTGGCCTGCGGATCCTGCTGACGATCGCCGACCGTGGTGAGGTCCGGGCGGAGGAGCTGTCCGCGTTGCTCGAGACGCCCGCCTCGACCGTCTACCGCTACCTCCGAACGCTGACGGAGTTCGGCTTCGTCGATCGTCGCGATGGCCGCTACCTGCTCGGGCCGCGCCTCGTCATCGGCAGCGGCTCGAACGTGACGAGCGAGCAGCTCACCCGGGTCTCGGATCCGGTTCTGCGGTACCTCGTGACCGAGACCGGCGAGACGGCCGTCATCATGCGCCGGATCGGCCTGTCGGCCGTCTGTCTCAGCCAGGTCGAAAGCCCGAACGCGCTGCGCGTCGCCCTCGAGCCGGGGGCGATGCTGCCGCTCCATGCCGGCGCCATCAACCGGGTCCTGCTGGCCTACGCGGAGCCGGGGATCGTCGACGAGGTCGTCGCCCAGGGCCTCGAGGCGGTCACGCCGAACACCCCGACCGAGGCGGTCCTCCGCGAGACGCTGGCCGACATCCGGGCGACGGGCATCGCGCGGAGCGAGGGCGAGCTCGTTTCCGGATCCGTGGGAATTGCCGCTCCCGTGTTTCGCGACGGTGGCATCGTCGGGGCCGTCGGCGTCATTGGCCCGCAGGCGCGCTGCGGACTCGCGTGGCGGTCTCGTGTCTCCCGATTGTTGCCGGAGGCCGCTCGAACGATCATGGCCGGGCTCGACGACGAAGCCGGTCCGCGACCCGACAGTACTATCGAATAGTGGGACCCGCCAGTACCACTACTTGACATTCTGGCCAGTGTGTCTATCGTCGAGCGCGATGGACGCACTCGACGAGCTGGTTCCGACGACCGAAACCTACGCTCGACTGCCCGTGGCGGACGCCTTCAACTGGGCCGACTGCGCGTCCGCGATCGAACCGGGCGAGTGGTATCTCGTCGCCTTTCGGTCGACCGTCCGCCCCGACGCCGACATCGAGCGGCTCCGCGAGTACGACGACTGGGCGCACGCAGAAGCCAGCGGGGCGCCGGGCTTCGTCCATTACTTCAAGGGTCCGCTCGCCAGCGATGGAAGCTGCCTGTCGTTCTGCCTGTGGAACAGCCGCGCCGAGGCGAGGGCCGCTGCCCGAGAGCCCGCACACCTTGAAGCCGTTTCGCTGATCGCCGAGACCTACGCGGAATACACGCTCGAGTTCATCAGCATGTGCAAAGCGGATGCCGTCGCGACCCTCACGTTTGCACCATACGACACGGTTCCCGCGCTGCAGGCCGTTCCCGGGCCGCAGGTTTCGACCCTGCCGTCATCGCCGACGCTCGGGTTCAGCCCCGCGGCTTCCTGACCAACCGCCCGTCAGCCGCGGCGCCAGCCCAGGCGAGCAAGCGCGACGAGCCCACCCACCGACGTCAGGACCAGGATCGTCGCGTGGACGAGCAGCGCGATCGCGAACGCCTCGTGCGGGGGCACGCCCACCGCCTTCGCGATCTCGACGGCCGCCAGCTCGAACGTTCCGAGATTTGCCGGCCCCGCCGGAATCGCCGTCACGAGGGCGACACCCGCGGCAAGCAATGACGCCTGGCCGATCGTCAGCTCGATCCCGACCGCCTGACCGGCCGCGGCGAACGCGAGGACCGTCGCTCCCCAGGCGAGCAGGCTCAGGATCAGCGCCTCGCCGAGCGTCCGCGGCCGGCCCGCGACGGCGAGCCCGCCACGCAGCTTGCCGGCCAGGTCCATCAGTCGTGGCCAGCGCCCGGCGATGACCGCAATCCTCTCCGCGCCGGGCAGGCGATGAGCGGCGATCCCGATGGCGATTGCCGCCGCGAGCAGGGCGGCCAGCGCGACCCCGACGAGTACCGCGTTCGCGACGATCCCCCGAACGCTCAGGACCAGGATCGCCGTCGCGGCGATGGCGACGACGACGACGAAGTCGACGACCCGCTCGACGACGACCGTGCCAAGCGTGGTGGTTCGCGAGAGACCCTCGCGATCACCGAGATAGTGGCTCCTCACGAGCTCGCCGAGTCGGGCCGGCAGGACATTGTTGGCGAGGTAGCCAATCAGCAGGTACGCGAGCATCGGGACATATCCGACTTGCCCGATCGGGGCAACGAGGCGCTGCCAGCGCAAGGCCCGCGTCAGGAGGTCGACGACCACGAACACGGCCACGAGGACGATCCAGCCGAGATCGGCCGCCCGCAGGATCTCGACCGTCTGACCGACATCGACCGACCGGAGGACCAGCCAGATCGCGACGAGGGAGATGGCCGCGCCGACGCCGCCACGGAGGAGGGCGTTTCGCCTGAGAGTCACCCGGTCAGGTCGCCGGCGGCGTCGTCTCGGGAGCCGATCCCCTGGCCGTGAGCTTCTTCGAGCGGCGGATACGCAATCGATGCAGCACGAAGCGGAGGACCACCCGCAGCGTCGACAGCCCGTACACGACGCTGCGCTGGAAGTTGACCGAGCTTGCCTCCTCGAAGTACCTCGTCGGCACGGCGATCTCGCCGATCGAGCGGCCCATTCCGGCGGCCACGACCTGGGCGACGAGCTCCTGGTCAAAGACGAAATCGTCGCTGTTGAGCCGGTACGGGATCGCCTCGAGGAGACGCCGCGAATAGGCCCGCAGGCCCGTGTGGTACTCGGACAGGTGGAGGCCGAAGGCGAGGTTCTCGACGGTCGTCAGGAAGCGGTTGCTGATGTACTTCCAGCGCGGCATGCCGCCTGCCAGCGGGTCACCGAGGAACCGGCTGCCGAGCATCAGGTCCGCCCGGCCCTCGAGGATCGGTGCGATCAGGGCAGGAATCCGGGTCGCGTCGTACTGGTAGTCCGGGTGGAGCATGACGACGACGTCGGCGCCGGCCGCCAGGGCCGCGTCATAGCAGGTCTTCTGGTTGCCGCCGTAGCCCAGGTTCTGCTGATGGATGATGACGTCGAGGCCGAGCTGACGGGCGATCTCGACCGTTTCGTCGTGGGACACGTCGTCGACCAGGATGATCTGGTCGACCAGATCCTGGGGGACATCGGCATAGGTTCGCTCGAGCGTCTTGGCCGCGTTGTACGCGGGCATGACCACGATGACCCGGGCTCGCGCCTCGCCGGGCGCGGCGATCGGGGTGGGCGGTTCGGTCGCAGGCACGGGCAGAGCGTAGCGCAACGGCGCTCGTCATCGAGCCGACATCGTCCCGAATGCGGTCTGTGTCACGATTGGCGCCGCAGCCGACACGGAGCAGGGTGATGTTTGAACGCCTTTTCGGAACCGCCACCAAGGACCCGGCCATCGCGGCGCGGATCCCGCCGGGCCAGTACAAGACCGACAAGTTTCCGGTCCTCCATTACGGATCGGTACCGAAAACGGACCTTGCGACCTGGGACTTCCGCGTCTGGGGCGAGGTCGATGCTCCGTTCACCTTGACCTGGCAGCAGTTCAAGGAGCTCCCGCGGAAGACGGTCCACACGGACATCCATTGCGTCACTCGCTGGACCAAGCTCGATACCGATTGGGAGGGCGTCCCCATCCAGGAGATCCTGCGCCTCGCCCAGGTCCGACCGTCGGCAACACACGTCGTCGCCCACTCCGAGCAGGGCTACACGGCCAACCTCCCGCTCTCAGTCCTGGATGACGACGACGTCATGCTGGCCGACACCTTCGGCGGCGAGCCGCTCGAGCGCGAGCACGGCTACCCGCTCCGCCTTCTCGTCCCGAAGCGTTACTTCTGGAAGAGCGCCAAGTGGGTCCGCGGCCTCGAGTTCCTCGACCACGATCAGCTCGGCTTCTGGGAGCGGTACGGCTACAACAACGACGCAGACCCCTGGAAAGAAGAACGCTTCAGCGGATAGGGCTGTCGCGCCTGGGCGGCCGATCGCTGCGTTGCCCCCCTGCGCTCCTCACTCACGGGCGTTTGAGCCCGCTCGCTCCGGTGCTCGGGGGCGCCTTGCGCTCGACCACCCATCCGCGACGAACGCAGTCGCCAACCGGCGCACGGCACTGACGGGCCCCCGAATTCGAAACTGACGTAGGCTGACTTCCGGCTTGCGCCGTTGCCCAACCTGTCACCGAGGCTTCCCCTTTGACTGCCGAACTCGCCCTCGCGACTCGCGCCCTCAGCAAGAGCTACGGATCGCGACGCGCGCTCGATGGACTCGACCTGACTGTCCCGACAGGCGTCGTCTACGGCTTCCTCGGGCCGAACGGTGCCGGCAAGACAACGACGATGCGGCTGCTTACCGGTCTCCTGCGACCCGACAGCGGCACGATCGAGATGCTGGGCCGCCCGTTTTCGCGATCCGACCGGCGCCGACTGTTCGACGTGGGCGCACTCTTCGAGTCACCGTCGTTCTACCCGTACCTCTCGGGCCGGGAGAACCTCCAGGCCCTTGCCTCGGCCGGCGCCAAAACGCCGCGCGGGCGGGTCGATGAGGTCCTCGAGATCGTCGGCCTGCGCGACCGCGCCGGCGACAAGGTGTCGCGCTATTCCCTCGGAATGAAGCAGCGGCTCGGTATCGCGGGCGCGCTGTTGAGCGACCCGCAGCTGCTACTGCTCGACGAGCCCGCCAACGGTCTCGATCCGGCCGGCATCGTCGCCATGCGCGAGACGCTGCGCCACCTCGCGGCGATCGGCAAGACGGTGTTCGTCTCGAGCCACCTTCTCGCCGAGGTCCAGCAGCTCGCCGACGTCGTCGGCATCATCGCCGCCGGACGGCTGG
>DATHGS010000483.1:0-2142 GCA_035490155.1 Candidatus Methylomirabilota bacterium
CGGCGAGAAGGCGACGAAGAAATCGTCGTCCGCCGTGAGCCCGGAGGCGGCCTCGAGTCGAGGCGTGAACCGCTCCCGGGTGTCGCCAACCGGCAGGGTCGTCTCGAAGATCACGAGCGAGCCGCGGTGGACACCCGGCCCGATCGAATCGACGGCCGCGTCCATGTGGCGGTAATCGGGCTGTTGGGTGTCGTCGAGCATGACGGGCACGATGAGGACGACGACGTCCGACACGCGGGCAGCCTCGGCGCCATCGGTCGTCGCCCGCAGGCGCCCGCCGGTGTGGGCCTTGCGGACGAGCTCGGCGAGCCCCGGCTCCTCCTCGACGTGGGACCGGCCCTCGTTGATCGAGTCGACGACGGCCTGCTGGACGTCGACCGCGGTGACGTGCCAGCCGTGATCGGAGAACTGGGCAGCCAGTGGCAGGCCCATCTTGCCGGCGCCCACGACCGCAACCCGGCCGGCCGTCCCGGGCTCGCCGGTCCAGGGATTGGCGTCGACGGTGGGACCGTGGCCGCAGGCATGGACGGGCAGCTCGATCGAGCCGCCGAGCAGGCTCTGAACGGAAGACGGGCGATCGACGATCGTCATGCCGGTGCGAACCTCTGTGAAAGCGCGGACAGGTCGACCGCCTGGCCGGTCGCGGCTGCGGTCAACAGGGACGTGGCGATGGCGACGGCCCAGAGGCCATCCTCGGCGTCGACGAGCGGGCGGCCACCCTCGCGAACGACCCGCAGGAACGCCTCGATCTCGGCGGCCAGGGGCTCGCCCGACAGGACCGGCAACTCGGCGACGTCACCCTCGAATGTCGGCGCGTAGCCGCCGATCAGGCGTGGATTGGTCGTGTCGGTCGCGCGGGTGAAGGTCAGCCGCTGGGTCAGGTAGTCGAGCTCGAACATCCCTTCCTCGCCGACGACGACGAGCTGGCGCCGCTTTGCCGGCGTGAGCCAGTTGACGTCCAGCATGCCGGTCGCACCGGACGGGAAATGGAGGAGGCCGAAGAGGAGGTCCTCGTGGCTCGCGTGGATGCGCTGGGCCGTCTCCGCGTAGACGCGCGATGGCCGCTCGCCGGCGATCCACGACAGGATGTCGGCGTCGTGGGTGGCAAGGTCGATCGTCACACCGACGTCGCGGATCCGGTCCGGAAACGGCCCTGCCCGCCGGGACGCGATCGAGTAGATCGACGACAGCCAACCATCCTTGAGCAACCGCCCGAGCTCGAGGACGGCCGGGTTGAATCGCTCGACGTGACCGACCTGGACCGGCACGCCGCGTTCGCGTGCCGCGATGACGATCCGCTCCCCCTCCTCGGCGGATTCGGCGAGCGGCTTCTCGACGAGGACGGCGATGTTGCGCTGGATCGCGGCGAGGGCGAGTGGCACATGCGACGTCGTCGGGGCGGCGATGACGAGGGCGTCGAGCTCCGCCTCGGCGATCATCGCCAGCGGCTCGTCGAACGCCTGCGCGCCCGATGTGGCGACGGCCGAGGCGAGCGCGTCCGCGACCGGATCGGCGATGGCAGCGAGGCGGATGTCGGTGCGACTCGCCAGGATGCGCAGGTGGTTGCGGCCCATCGAGCCCAGACCGGCCAGTCCGATCCGCAACTCGCGACCGGCGGCCGGTTGCCAGCCGCCGCTCATCGCGCGGCGACTCCCTGGCCCTTGGCCGAGCTGGCTGCCCTGGATCCGCGTCGGGCAACGGCCGAGCGGAACGCGTCGATGACCTGCGCCTGCTCCGCCTCGGTCAGGCCCGGGAACATCGGCAGGGCGAGCGTCCGGGCGGCCGCCGCGTCGGTCACCGGGAGGTCCGCGTGCAGGCCGCGCTCCATGATGTAGGCCTGACGATGTACAGGGATCGGGTAGTAGACGTCGGCCCCGACGCCCGCGTCGCGGAGTGCGGCAAGGATTTCGTCGCGGCCCTTGCCGACGTCGATCGTGTACTGGTGGAAGACGTGGGCCCGGCCATCGGGCGTGGTCGGCAGGCGAACCGGCAGGTCGTCGAACGCCTCGTCGTAGGCCGCCGCGATTGCCCGTCGTCGGTTCGTGTTCCGCTCGAGCTTGCCGAACTGGGCGATGCCGATGGCCGCGGCCAGATCGGTCAGGCGGAAGTTGTAGCCGAGCATCTCGAACTGGTAGCGGGACC
>DATHGS010000484.1:0-3849 GCA_035490155.1 Candidatus Methylomirabilota bacterium
GATTCCGTCCCGGTCCAGCAGGGTGAGCCAGGCCGCGTCGTGGGTGACGACACCGGCAATACCGTCGAGGAGGGTGGTGGCGAGAACGTCCTCGTCGACCATCGCACCGGCCGCCTGGGCGAACTCGTTGAGCGCCGTGAACAGCCGTGCCCGCTCCTTCAGGGCCTCCTGCTCGCGACCCAGGACGAGGGCGACCGACAGCCGTTCGGCGACGGTCTCGATCAGGCGGAGGTCGGCCGGCGTGAGCGGCATCGCGGGTGTTGATTCGATCGACAGGACGCCGACCGTCTCGCCGTCGGCCGTCAGCGGGACCGCGATCTGGCTCGCGACGTCCGGGTTCAACGCCTGCCAGTCCGTGCCGGCGTCGTCCCGCTCGAGGAACGCGGAGCGGGCGCTTCGAAGGACGCCTCCGACAATGCCGATCGTCGGGTCGAGAGCAGTCGCCAGCCCGTCATATCCAACCGCAGCGCCGAGCTCGAACCGCGCTCCGCGTTGGACGAACAGCGAAAGGTATGGATAGTGCATCCGATCGGACAACGTGGCGAGGACGGCCGCCATCGATTCCGCCGTGAGGCCGGCCTTCGCGAGCAACGTTCCGACAGCCTCGATCCCGCGCATCGCCTCGTCGCCTCGGCGCTCCTCCGTGATGTCGATGCCGGTGCTGATCAGGTGGGTGGCGCGACCCTCGTCGTCGAAGAAGCAGACGTCCGACCAGGCGATCAATCGGAGCCTTCCGTCGCGGGTGATCCAGTGGTTCTCGTTCTGCGCCGGGAGCTGGCCCGGACGCAGGCGGGCGAGGTCTTCGCGGACCATCTGGATCTCCGACTCCGGGACGAGGAACTCGTAGAAGGGCCGACCGCGGACTTCCTCCATCGAGTATCCGGTCACGAGCTCGCAAGCCCGGTTGAAGCGCAGGATCCGCCCGTCGCCGTCGAACACGCAGAACAGCGCGCCGGCGATCTCCAGGACCGCGTCGACGAATCGCCGTTCTTCTCGCTGCTCGTGGCGTTCCTCGACGACCGCAGTGACGTCCGTGACCGTCCCGATGTACCCCGTCACCTGACCGTCGGCGGCGCGAATGGGACCGGCATGCCCGGCAGCCCACATCGTCGTGCCGTCCGGCCGGAGGAACCGGAACTCGATGGCGATCTCGCGTTTCGCCGCGACGGCTGCCAGCCACTCCGCGACGACGCGCTCTCGATCCGCGGGATGGATGGCCTCGACCCAGCCGGAGCCGGCAGCCGCCTCGGCCGAAAGGCCCGTGTAGTCCAGAAACGACCGGTTCACGTAGCGGCCCAGGCCGTCGGCATCAGTCTCGAAGATGCCCGCAGGCACGGCGTCGAGAATGGCGCTCCGGCCGTCGGCCGCCAGCGCTGTCGTGAGTGGGGGCGAGGTGTCTGAAATCAAGGATCTACGACGTCCTGGGGAGACGGGCAAGCCCCCGCACGGGGGCGCGCGAGGTCGAGACGAACCATATTCGCCCGAACGTCAGCGCGTCTCTGCGTCGTATGTACCGAAAGAGCTCATGCACCTGCATGAGACCGGCGCCCTCACGCCCGGAGTCGCTGGCGCGTCCCTCGCGGGCGCCGCCGGCGTGGTGAACCGCTACCGCTGGCGGGGCGTGCGTGTCGTGGCCGCTCGCTTTGTCGTCTGGGGCGCGCGCGTCGTGGCCGCTCGTCGTGTCGTCTTCGGCGTCGCGGGCTCGACGTGCGGCGCGGTCGCGGATCCTGGGGCAACGGCGGGCAGCTTGGCGCCGGCTTTCGTGAGGATCTCGTCGATCTGGGCGGCGGTCACCATTTCGTGCGCGACCAGCTCCGCCGCCAGGGCGTCGAGAGCCTTTCGCTCGCGGCTGAGGAGTGTCCGCGCCTGTTCGTGGGCCGAGCGGATCAGGCGCGCGACGTCCGCGTCGATTCGGGCCGCCGTCGCCTCTGCGAATTCCCTGGGCGCCGCCAGCTCTCGGCCGAGGAAGGGCTGCGTCTCTCCGACGCCATAGGAGACGGGGCCGAGTTCCTCGCTCATGCCCCACAGCCCGACCATCCGTCGAGCCAGCTGGGTCGCCTGCTTGAGGTCACTCTCCGCGCCGGTGGTTGGCTGGCCGAACACGACCTCCTCCGCCGCCCGTCCCCCGAGGCTGACGGCGAGCCGTCCCAGCAGGTAGTCGAGCGGGTAGTTGCGGCGGTCGTCCATCGGCCGCTGCTCGGTCACCCCGAGCGCCTGGCCGTGCGGCACGATCGTGACCTTGTTGACGGGATCGGCTCCCGGGGTCAGGCGGGCGACGATCGCGTGGCCGCCCTCGTGGTAGGCGACCGTCCGGCGCTCATCTTCGTTCGTGAGCCCCGCCTGGCGGGTCCCGAGGATCACGGTGTCGAGGGCCTCCTCGAACTCATCCGGGCCGACCTTGTCCTTGCCCGACCGGGCCGCTCGGAGCGCGGCCTCGTTGGCGAGATTGGCGAGATCGGCGCCCGAGAAGCCCGGCGTCGCCCGGGCGATGTTGCCCAGGTCGACGGTCGGCGCGAGCGGCAGGTTCTTGGTGTGGATCCGCAGGATCGCCTCGCGACCGACCCGATCGGGGAAGCCGACGGTCACCTGGCGATCGAACCGGCCCGGCCGCAACAGGGCGGGGTCGAGGACGTCGGGGCGGTTCGTCGCCGCGATCACGATGACGTTTGTGTCCACGTCGAAGCCGTCCATCTCGACGAGGAGCTGATTGAGCGTCTGCTCGCGCTCGTCGTTGCCACCACCCAGCCCGGCACCCCGCTGCCGGCCGACGGCGTCGATCTCGTCGACGAACACGATCGCCGGAGCGGCGGCCTTTGCCTTCGTGAACAGGTCCCGGACGCGGCTCGCGCCGACGCCGACGAACAGCTCGACGAACTCGGAGGCGGAGATGCTGAAGAACGGGACGTGGGCCTCGCCGGCGACCGCCCGGGCGAGGAGCGTCTTGCCCGTGCCGGGCGGACCGATCAGGAGCACGCCGCGCGGCAGCCTGGCGCCGAGGCGCTTGTAGCGGTCGGGCGTCTTGAGGAAGTCGACGACTTCGGCGAGCTCGGTCTTCGCCTCGTCCTCGCCGGCCACGTCGGCGAACGTGACCTTCGGCTTCTCGGCATCGTAGAGACGAGCCCGGCTGCCGCCGAACCCGAAGATGCCCTGCTGGCTCCGCTGCATCTGGCGGCCCAGGTAGATGATCACGCCGACGATCAGCACTCCCGGCAGCAACCCGAGAACCAGGTCGAGTAGGAACGAGCCGCCGGTGGAGTTCTTGGCGGTAATCGTGACGGCGTGCGACTCGAGGAGGGGCAGGAGGGCGGGATCGCCGTCCACTGGCTCGATCGTCGTGAAGGACGAGTACGTCGCTGGTGTTGCCTGGGCGCCGGTCGCCGGCGCCACTGGGGCCGGCGACGCCGCATCGCTCGAGCCCGGTATCGCCACGCTCGAACCCGGTATGGCGCTCGGCTGCGGCCATTGGATCGGTTGTCGGAACGTCCCGCTGAGAGCCTGGCCGTTGAAGGTGACCTGATCGACGTTGTTGAGCTTTGCCTGGGTGAGAAACGCGGAGTACGGCACCTCGACCGAGCTACTCGTCCCCGTTCCGAACAGCACGAATGCGTTCCACACGAGCAGCAGGACGAAGATCGCCCACGAGACGCGACCGGGAAGCCCGGCGCGCGGCGGCGTGGCTGGTCCGCTCGGCTTCGGCGGTGGAGGCCCCTGTGGCGATGGCAGCGTCACAAGGGAACTATAGGCACCGATGGCGAGAACGAGCGCATTCGTCAGCCGCCATGATCAGGCCTGCGGGTTCCTGACCCCTTGCTACGAGCGGTCGGGCGGTCCGGCTGCCGGTTTGATGTT
>DATHGS010000485.1:0-2003 GCA_035490155.1 Candidatus Methylomirabilota bacterium
TGGGAAAAGGAGCTGCTCGGGATCTACCTCTCCGAGCACCCGATGGGCGAGGTCGCCTCCCAGGTCGGCGCCTTCGTCACCGCCTACAGCGGCGACCTCAAGGACGAGTCGCTCGACGGGCAGCGGATCGTCGTCGCCGGCCGGATCGACCATCGCGGCGAGGAGGTCTCGCTCCTCGCCGATCTCGCGGTCGACTGGGACGAGGCGCTCGCCCGAGGGCCGGAGGCGTTCGCCCACCAGGTTGCGGCCGGCGATCGAGGGCGGGCCCCGCGCCGGTCACCGGCGAGCGGCGGCCGCGAGTTCGGTGGCAACGGCAACGGCAACGGTTACGGACGTCCAGCGGCGCCTGTCGCGTCGCGGTCCACGGATCCGACAGCGAGCCCGATTGATGCGGCCGGGCGGCAGATCGAGCCGTCCTCCGCCGCCGGTCAGGGCGGCGCCCACCCGGAGATCCCCTACGTCTCGCCGCTCCGCGCGGACGCCCGTCCGAGCTCGGCGTCCGGTGGGGACACGCCACTCCCATCGATCGCCCCCGGCGAGCCGATCCCAACCTACAGCGAGCCGGGTGGCTTCGAGGGCCTCGATCGCGACCGCGACGTCGAACCGGCCCTGCCCGACGAGGCTCGTGACCGTGCCGCCGGCGAGGCCGCCGCGGTGACTCCGCCGCTCGATCCCTCGCCCGGCGCCATCCTCCACGTTCGTTTCGCCGGCGGCGCGGGCACGGATCGTGTGGTCGGGGCGATGGAGGCGTTCCGTGGCCTGCTCGTCGAGCGACCCGGCGCGACCCGCGTCGTCCTCCACGTGCCGGCCCCGAGCGGCGGCTCGTCCCTGCCGATGGAGCTCCGTCGGGGCGTCGCCTACGACGCGGAGCTGCTCGCCGAGGTCCGCCGCCGCCTGGGCGAGGGCTTGGTGGAGCTCAGCCTGAGCTGAGGCTCAGCGGAGCCTGAGCCGAGCTCAGGCGCCACCGAGGCGGCGGACCGCCTGGACGGCCGACAGCTGCTCGTGGAATTCGGCCCGGACCGCGTTGACGTCCTTGCTCTCGATGTCGAGCTCACGGGCGATCTCGTTCACGACCGACGCCTCCTCGGCCGTGATCGTCCCATCGACCGCCTCGATCGCGAAGCAGCAGCGGAGGAGGGCGAGGCGCTGCTCCGGCGTCGAGATCTCGTGGAACTCGCGGGTGACGACGTAATCCTCCGTCTGGCCCTGGGTTCGCGCCTGGATCTTCGCCATCTGCACCACGAGCACGGCCTGTGCCTGGTCGAGCCCGCCGAATTGAACCGCAAACCGCTCCATCAGTTCGGTCTCGGCGTCGCTGATGTCGAGGTCGGCCTGGGCGGCCCGACTCATGACGTAGGCGAAGCAGGCGAGGTAGCGAGCCTCGTCGGGCGGCAGCGCCTCGAGCCGGGCGACGATCCGACGGGCCGTGGCGGTCTCCGCCGCCGAGCCCGGGGTGGCCTCAGCCTGGTCACCGACCGGCAGGCGTGTATCGGGGGCGGCGTGGCGGTCGAGGCCGAGGAAGCGGCGGAACATTGACGGATCTCCTTACCAGCGGTCGTAGGCGGGATGGCCTGGACGAACGGCGACGAACGTGCCACGACAGGTCGAGGTGACCAGGTCGCCGGCGACGATCTCGGCCTCGATCGTGGCCCGGTCGTCGGCGGACTCCGCGACCCACGATCGCAGCCTGAGCGGCTCGGTCGACGGCGTCGGCCGCCGGAGACGAACGGCGTATTCGAGGGTCACGGTTGTCGGCGGTCGCTCGACCCCGCGCCGGAGCATGAGGTGATTGGCCGCGGTCCAGTTCGAATGGCAGTCGAGGAGGGTCCCGATGATCCCCCCATTGAGGACCCCGCTGAACGCCTCATGCTCGGGGGAGGGTCGCCACTCCGCGACAAGTTGTTCGGGATCCTCGTCGGACCGGAAGCTCCGGATCCGAAGCCCACGTGTGTTCGCCGGCCCACACCCGAAGCAGCGGCCCTCGGGCGCGAATCGTTCCTGGA
>DATHGS010000486.1:0-2546 GCA_035490155.1 Candidatus Methylomirabilota bacterium
AGCGTGGGACCGGGCGAGCGATGAGCTGCTGCGGACGCTCCGCGACCTGATCCGAATCCCGTCGATCAACCCCCCTCCAGCGGACGCGCCCGATGGCGAGCTGAGGGCGGCGAAATACATCGCCGAGGTCCTCGGCGCTGCGGGCGTCCCGGCCGAGATCGTCGAGCCGGTCGAGGGGCGCGGGTCCGTGATCGCCAGCCTGCATGGCGACGGCAGCGGCGGGGCGCCACTCCTCCTGCTCGGTCATCTCGACGTCGTCCCCGCGTCGCCGGAGCACTGGACCCACGACCCGTTCGCCGGCGACCTTGCCGACGGCTATGTCTGGGGCCGTGGCGCCGTCGACATGAAGAACCTCGTGGCAATGGAGATGACGGTCATCGGGCTGCTCGCCGCAGAGGCGCGCGCGGCCGGCCGCGATCCGGCCAGCGATCCGATCCCGGGCCTGACCCGCGACATCAGGTTCGCGGTGACCGCCGACGAGGAGGCCGGCGGCCTCGCCGGGATCCACTGGCTCGTCGAGGACCGACCGGAGAGCCTTGCGGCCGCCGCCGCGATCAATGAATCAGGCGCCGTGGCGACGACGATCGATGGCCGCCGGTTCTATCCCATCGGGGTGGCCGAGAAGGGCTACGCCGTCTATCGGATCTCCGTGCACGGGACATGGGGCCACGGCTCAATGCCGCGCGACGACAACGCGGCCGTTCGGGCTGGCCAGGTAGCGGCCCGACTCAACGCCCAGGGCGCACCACGCGTGACCCCGACGATGCGCCGGTTCCTGCTCGAGATGGCGGAACAGCTCGACGGCGATGTGGCTCGCGTCGTCCGGTCGCTCGCCGCCGACGACCCGCGGCTCGGCGAGGCTGCCGCCGACGCCATCTGCGACCCGATGTCGGCTCGCGTGATACGCGCCCTGCTCCGCGACACGGTCAGCCCGAACGTCATTCATGCCGGTGTCAAATACAACGTCATACCCGGCGAAGCGGTCGTCGAGCTCGATTGTCGGGTGTTGCCGGGGACCACCGAGGAAGAGATGGCGGCCGCTGTCATCGAGCGCCTCGGGCCCGAGCTGGCGGCGGTCTGTGACGTCGAGCTCGTCATCTTCGGCGAGCCGGTCGACGCGCCCGCCGCCGGACCGCTCTGGGATGTCATGACGGCGACGATCCGCGACCACGATCCCTCCGGCGTGCCACTGCCGATCATGGTTCCGTTCGCCACGGACGCGAAGCACACGGCTCGCCTCGGCATCCCGACCTACGGCTTCTCGCCGCTCCAACTCGACCCGGACGAGCGCTTTTTGGAACGCTTCCACGGTATTGACGAGCGCGTCGGCGTCGACGCCCTGCGCTGGGGCCTGCCGGTCCTCTACGACGTGGTCCGGCGCTTCGCCGGCTGACGAATCAGTGTTCGGCGGCGGCGCCGCCCTCCTCGCCCTCGATGACGGTCAGGGAATCGCCGCAGCTCGAGCAGCGGAAGATGCGACGGATGCCCCACGACCGCTCGGGATCGTGATCCGATGGAGAGTGATGACCGCGATCCTCCTGGAACTCGCCCCAGGTTCCATCACCGTGGCGATGCTCGATTCGCAGGGCCATCTCGATGATCCGGGCCTGGTCCATGGCTGACTCCTCGTCCGTGCGCGGCGGCGCGGCTGGCGGCTGCGTGGCGGCCATTGTGCCACTCTGCCGCCCGGCGCCGGGCCCGAATCAGGGGCGCGAGCCCTGCGTCGAGCCTACTCGGCGGGGTTCTTGATCAGGCGGCCGCGGCGCGAGATCGCATGGGTGGCCAGCGCGGCGACACCCATCGCGATGAGGGCTCGCTCGGCCGTTGGCATGGGGCGTACGGCCGACAGGAACTGGTCCGCCCTGGCGCGATCGACAACGCGCAGGATCGCCTGGCCACGCTGGGTCAGAACGAGTGACCGCTGGCGGCGATCCTCGTCCTCGATCCGACGCTCGACGAACCGCCGCTTCACCAGCCCGTCGACGAGCCTGCTCGTCGCGGAGGGCGAACGGTTGATGATCTCGGCCAGGTCACCGATCGTCATCGTCCCGGTGTCGGCCAGGACGTAGAGCGCCGCGAGCTGGGTGAATCCGAGTCGCATCTCACCGAGCTGCGAGGCGAAGCCGATGACAAGCTCGCGCCACAGGGCGCGGCCCATCGCGACCCGCTCGGAGATCTGGCGGACGTTCGGCAAACGGCTGCCGGCGGCGAGGATCGGGGCCGAGAGATCCGCCTCGAAACGCCTGGCAATGGTGCGGCGAGACGGCGGTGCCGATATGCGGCGACCGGTCGATCGGGGTTCGATGGCCATCGGCCGGAGCATAAACCGGAGGTCATGTTCCGTGCAATCGCGCACACGCCTGCAGCGTGGAACCCCGACTCGGCGACTACAGTCGCGATGATGGAATCCTACGCCTTCATTTTCCCCGGCCAGGGCTCTCAGGCCCCCGGCATGGGGCAATCGCTCGCTGCCGCCTCCCCGGCTGCAGCTGCCGTCTTCGCCGAGGCCGACGATGCCCTCGGCGAACCGATCAGCCGCCTCGCCT
>DATHGS010000487.1:0-4670 GCA_035490155.1 Candidatus Methylomirabilota bacterium
CACGTGTCGCCCTCGTTCACTCGGGGCTGGGCGACGGCGAGCGAGCAGACGAGTGGCGGCGAATCCGGTCGGGCGACGTCGACATCGTCGTTGGGACGCGGCTGGCCGTCCTCGCCCCCCTTGCCGATGTCGGCCTTGTCATCGTCGACGAGGAGCACGAGGGCGCCTACAAGAGCGATCGGACGCCGCGGCTGCAGGCCCGGGACACGGCCCTCCGCCTCGCCGAGCTGGCCGGCGCGGCGGCGATCCTCGGCAGCGCCACGCCTGCAGTGGATAGCATCGGCCGCGCCCGCGCCGGGACGTACCGGCGCATCGCCCTTCCGTCGCGCCCGGTCGGCAGCCGGCCGACGATCGAGGTCGTCGACCTCCGGGCCGAGCTGAGAGATGGCAATCGCGGCCTCCTGTCCGCGGAGCTGACCCGGGCGCTCGCCGCGCTCGACCTGGACGCCGGCGACCAGGCCATCCTCGTGATCAACCGGCGGGGGACCGCGTCCGTCGTCCTCTGCCGCGACTGCGGTCACGTCCAGGCATGTCCGGACTGCGAGCGGCCGCTCGTCTATCACCAGGCCGGCGCGACCCTCCGCTGCCACCACTGTGGTCGGGCGACGCCGATCGCCTCGCGCTGTCCGGCCTGCGGCTCGCCGCGGATTCGCTACCTGGGCGGTGGCACGGAGCGTGTCGAGCGCGAGGTTCGCGAGCGGTTCCCGGCGCTGCGGGTCGGTCGTCTCGATCGCGACGTCGTCGAGCATCGGGGCGCCGCCGAGCGCGTCATCGACGCCTTTGCCGAGCGCCGCCTCGACGTGCTGGTCGGAACGAGCCTGGTCGCCAAGGGGATCGATGTCCCTAACGTCACCCTCGTCGGCGTCGTCTCGGCCGACGTGGCACTCAACCTGCCGGACGAGCGAGCTGCGGAGCGGACGTATCAGCTCCTTGCCCAGGCCGCCGGCCGGGCCGGACGCGGGGAGCGGCCGGGTCGGGCCATCATCCAGTCCTACCAGCCGGATCACCCGGCGATCCGAGCCGTCGCCGAGGACGACGCCGAAACCTTCTACGACGCGGAGCTCGAGCTGCGCCGACGATTCGGGTCCCCGCCATTCGGGCGCCTCGTCAAGTTGACCGTCGGGCTGGTCGATCGGGACGACGCCGAACGAGCCGCCGTCGCGATGGCCGATGAACTTCGCCGTCGCGCGGCGGACCACGGCCTTCCGGTCGCGGTCGTCGGACCGGCTCCGGCGTATGTCGCCAGGCGCTCCGACCGCTGGCGCTGGAACGTCGTCCTCCGCGGAGACGACCCCGTCGCCCTTCTCGATGGCGGTCTCGATGCCCCGTGGTCGGTCGACGTCGATCCTGAATCGCTCCTGTGATGAACCCGCCCGAACCCGGGGGATGCGCCCGGCGCCGATCGGGCGGACAATGGCAACCCAGTAGGAGCGGAGGTACACCATGACCGACCAACAGTCACCATCGACCGGCGGCGATTCCTCGACCAACCCGGGCGGCAACGCAGACCGCGCCGACGAGACGTTCGGCTGGACCGCCCCCGAGGGCGAGTCCGGCGGTCAGGCCACCGGTACCCCGGCCGAGCGGATGCTCGCTCAGCTCCAGTCGATGATCGATTCGATCGCGACCCAGGCGTCTCCCGTCGTCAAGCAGATCGGCGCGAAGGCCGCCGAGCTGGCGGCTGCTGCCGCCGATCGAGCCGGTCCCATCGCCCACAAGGCAGCTGACGCGACCGCCGGAGCGAGCGTCAGGATCGCATCTCGCTCGCGCGAATTCGCGGCCGATCTCCGTCGCGACAGCAATGGCCACGGTGCGACCGCGACGGCCGAGAAGACGACCGACATCGCCGGGGAGCTCAAGCACGAGACGGCAAGCGCCGAAGGCGATGCGACGAGCGCGGTCAATACCGTTCTCGACGACGCGACGGGGCCAGACGACACCGTCTGAACCGACCCGAGAACGCCCGGGCGCTACTACCCTGACACCGACGAGGCGTCGGCGAGGTCGCTCTGGATATACTCCCGGCCATGAGCGTCCGCCCGATCGTCCTTCTCGGTGACCCCCGCCTCCGGCTCGAGGGGCTGCCCGTCGACAGTTTCGGCAAGTTCCTCCACGAGCTGCTCGACGACCTGACCGAGACGATGCGCAAAGCGCCGGGTGTCGGTTTGGCCGCGCCGCAGGTTGGCGAGGCGCTGCAGGCCTGCGTCATCGAGGTCGGCGATCACCTCTACGAGCTGGTCAACCCGCGGATCGTCCGGGCGAGCGGCGAGGATCGCGACCTGGAGGGTTGCCTGTCGCTGCCGGGCTACTACGCCTACGTGACTCGCAACGAGAAGGTCTGGGTCGCCGCCCAGAACAGGTTCGGCAAGAAGATCAAGGTCGCGGGCTCCGGGCTTCTGGGGCGCGCCCTCCAGCATGAGCTGGACCACCTGAAGGGCAAGCTGTTCATCGACTACCTCGAGTCGATGGACGAGCTCATCCCGGTCGGCCAGGGCGACGACGAGGAAGCCGAGGAGGCCGCGAAGGCCCTGGCGTGACCGCTGCGGCGGGGGACGGCCGACCGCGTACGGTCTTCTTCGGCAGTGGCCCGTTCGGCGTCGAATCCCTCAGGCGCCTCCGGGGCGCCGCGGAGGTCGAGCTGGTCGGGGTGGTCACGGCTCCGCCACGTCCTGCCGGGCGCCGCGGGAAGTTGACCGTCTCGACGATCGCCTCGACCGCTCAGGAGCTCGGGATCGGCACAGTCCTGACGCCGGAGCGGCTTCGAAGCCCGGAGTCAGTTGCGGCGATCCTCGCGCTCGAGCCGGAGCTGCTCGTCCTGGCCGACTATGGGCGCATCGTCCCGCGGGACCTTCTCGAGCTGCCCTTCGGGGCCCTCAACCTGCACCCATCGCTCCTGCCCCGCCACCGGGGGGCCTCGCCGATACCGGCCACGATCCTCGGCGGCGACACCGAGACCGGCGTCACGCTGATGAAGATGGATGCTGGCCTCGACACGGGCCCGATCATCGCCCAGACGCGCGTCGGACTGTCCGGCCGCGAAACCACGCCGATTCTCGAGGAAAGGCTCGAGGTCCTCGCTGATGGACTTCTGGCTGGATCGCTTGGGCCCTGGATACGGGGTGAACTCCACGCTGTTCCTCAACCGGAAGAAGGGGCAACCCTTACCAAGCCGCTCAAGCGTGACGATGGCCGTCTCGATGTGGCTCGTCCGGCTGATGAGCTCGAGCGCCAGGTCCGCGCTTACCAGCCATGGCCCGGGTCGTTCCTCGAGACGCCGGTCGGTCGGCTCATCGTGCTCCGGGCGGCGGTCGATCCCGGTCCTGCCGATCCACCCGGCCGTCTCGTGGCCGGACGGGACCTCCGTCTCGCGACCGCGGATGGCTGGCTGGTCCTCGAGGAGGTCCAACCGGCCGGCAAACGACCAATGAGCGGGGTGAGCTACGCGCGTGGCCGCCCCGAGCTGAAGGGCTCGGCCTAGACTGATCTCGTGACCCCGACCGATCGAACTCTTTCCATGGCGCCCGCGCCCGACGCCGCTCCGCGCCGGGAACGCGACCCGCGGCCTGGCCTGTCGGGCCTGGAGCCGGGTGTCCTCGAGGCGTGGTTCACAGAGCGTGGCGAGCCCCCATATCGGGCGCGCCAGGTCGCCGACGCCGTCTGGGGCGGGCGGGCCGCCGCGACCGGTGAGGCGCGGACCCTGCCGACTGCGCTCCGCGCCGAGGTCGACGCCGCCTTCCGCTTCGACACGGTCGCCGAAACCGAGCTCCAGACCGCCGACGCCGGGCTGACCGAGAAGGCCCTTCATCGGCTGTCGGATGGTGCCCTCGTCGAGTCGGTCCTCATGCACTACCCGGCCAAGCCCGGCCAGCGAGAGCGCCACACCCTGTGCATCTCGAGCCAGGCCGGCTGTGCCGTCGGCTGCCCCTTCTGCGCGACCGGTGAGCTCGGCTTCACCCGCGACCTCGAGACCGCCGAGATCGTCGACCAAGTCCGCCATGCCGCTCGGCGCCTCGCCTCCGACCGTCGTCGCCTGACGAACGTCGTCTTCATGGGGATGGGCGAGCCGCTCCTCAACCTCGACCGGGTCCTCGACGCCGTCGACGCCCTGAATGACCCGCGCCGATTTGGCCTCGGTGCTCGCCACATCACGGTCTCGACGTCGGGTGTCGTGCCCGGGATGAAGCGGCTGACGGCCCTTGGCCCGCAGTTCACCCTCGCCGTCTCGCTCCACGCCGCCCGCGACGCCCTGCGCGACGTCCTCGTCCCCCTCAACCGCCGCTGGCCGATCGCCGAGGTCGTCGGGGCGGCCCGCGAGCACGCCAAGGCGACCGGCCGGCGGGTCAGCTACGAGGTGACGATGATCGGCGGCGTCAACGACACGGAGGCCGACGCGCGGGCGATGGCGGAGCTCCTCCGCGGCGACCACGCCCACGTCAATCTCATCCCGATGAACCCTGTCGCTCATACGCCATGGACGGCGAGCCCAATGGACGTCATCGAGCGGTTCGAGATGACGCTGCGCGAGGCCGGGATCGCGACGACCGTCCGGCGCAACCGGGGCCAGGAGATCGGTGCCGCGTGCGGCCAGCTCGCAGCCGAGCGAGCCGGCGAGCCACCGGCTGCCGCCGTCGCCCGTCGACGCGGGCGGCTCATCGACGAGAGCGCGGCCA
>DATHGS010000488.1:0-3879 GCA_035490155.1 Candidatus Methylomirabilota bacterium
GTCAAGAACCACATGAGCTCCATCCTTCGAAAGCTGTCGGTCAACGACCGGACCCAGGCCGTCGTGTACGCCATGCGCCAGGGTTGGATCCGGATGCCGGAGGACTGATCCGGACGTGTCCCCGAAGCAATCGGTAGATCCGCCCGTCGTCGATTCGGATCCGCGCGGCGACCTGTCGGCGCGGATCACGGCTGATATGGCCACGTTCGACGCGGAGCTGGCCGAGATCGACATGCTGGTCGCCCAGGCACGGTCGGAAGCAGAACGGCACGAACTGAAACGAAGTCAGACCTCTGCCAAGCTTGAAGCAATGCCGGTCGGTTCCCCTGCCGAGGACGTCATCGCCTCGAACGTCCAGCTGGTCGGGCTGACCCGGCGCGCCGCCGTGATGGAATCGCAGGTCGATTCGCTCGAGGGCAAGCGCCGGGCCCTCGTTCGCTTCCGCGACACCCTGTCGGAGATCGCCGCGCAGGTCGATGGCACGGACCTCAGCGCGCCCATCGCCGCCAGCTTAGTCGGCGGGATTCGCGGCACCGAGGAAGCCACGCCGGCGATGTCGCGGATCATCCTCAACGCCCAGGAGGACCTCCGCCGGGACATCGCCCGGGCGATGCACGACGGACCGGCCCAGAGCCTGACCAACATCGTTCTCCAGGCACAGATCGTGGAGCGCCTCGTCAACAGGGATCCGGAGATGGCTCGCGGCGAGGTTCGCCAGCTGATCGCCATGGTCCAGCAGACCCTCGATGCGACGAAGTCGTTCATCTTCGAGGTCCGCCCGATGGTCCTCGACGACCTCGGGCTCGTGCCTACCCTGCGACGAGCGGCCCGCGAACGCGGCCGGCGGGCGGGCATCGCGGTCGAGTTCGAATCGATGGGCGCCGACCGGCGGCTGACGATGGACCTCGAGAGTGGCCTCTTCCGGATCATCGACGAAGCGATGGCCGGCTACCTGTCGGCCGCGCCAGACCGGGTCAGCGTGCGACTCGATTGGGCTGACGATCACCTCGATGGTGTCGTCGCGGCCTCACGGGACCGGTCCATCGAGGTCGACGCCGCCGAGCGCGAGGCCGAGTCCCACGCAACTCGCCCGGCCAGCGGCCAGGACCTGCCGCCTGCCCTCGCGTCGATGATGGCCGATCGGCGCGAACAGGCTGAGGCGGCCGCCGAAGCGGCCCGCAACGCCGCCATCGTGGCCCTTCCGCCGCAGGCCTGGCGGGACATCCAGCAACGTGCCGCAAGCGTCGCGATCACCGCGGAGCTGCTGGCCGACGGCGGAGAGCTCCGCATCGCGGCCGAGCTGGCACTGGCCGAGTCGGCCTGAGGAAGGGCAGCGACAGATGCCCGGCCAGCGCGGACAGGGCCTCGTCGAATACGGGCTGATCCTCGCCCTGTCGACCGTGGTCGCCGTCGTCGTCCTCGTCTTCTTCGGTGGGACCCTGTCGGCGGTGCTCGAGGCGATCGGGCAGGCGATCGACCAGGCCTCGTAACCCCGACCTTCCGAAGGCCGGACCGGTACCAATAACCTAGTGGCGCTGCCGAGGACGAGGGGTCATATTGGCGGAGCCCTCATCCGGGGGTGGGTAATCATCATTCAGGAGATACGCCACATGGCACTCATTCAGAAGTTCCTCGTCGCCATTCGTCGGGACGAGGAGGGCCAGGGTCTGGCCGAGTACGCGCTGATCCTCGCGCTCATCGCCATCATCGCGATCGTCGCCCTCATCTTCCTCGGCGGCCAGGTCTCGACGATCCTCAGCAACGTCGGGCACTCGGTCTAGTCCGCAGCAGGCAGCTCGAGCTGGAAACAGCGCGCGCTCGAAGAAGCCGCCGGGGAAACCCGGCGGCTTTTTCTTTGCCCGGGATCATCGATTACCCTTGGTGATCGGCGCACCTGAGACAGACGGCAAGCACGTCCGCCCGACCTCGACATCGCCTACAGCACGTTCCGGGGGAATTTCCGGGGAGATCTTCGGAAAGGAGGTGCGGTCTCATGTCCAAACTGTCTGCTCTCATCGCGTCCATCCGTCGCGAAGACGAGGGCCAGGGCCTCGCTGAGTACGCCCTGATCCTCGCCCTCATCGCGATCATCGCGATCGTCGCCCTCATCTTCCTCGGCGGCCAGGTCTCGACGATCCTGAGCAACGTCGGCAACTCGGTCTAGCCGAAACCATCGACAAATCGAAGACCGCCGGGCCCCTGCCCGGCGGTCTTCTTGCTTGTTTTTCGACCGTTGACTCGCTGGCAACGGGAATCGGTCGAGCGCCCTTGACACCGCCAAATCCCGCCCGTAGTGTGACCGGGCCCTCGGGCAGTCTCGGGGAGCTTTTCCGAAGGGAGGTGAACAGTACACATGATGTCCAAGCTCAACGCTCTTATCGCATCATTCCGTCGTGAGGACGAGGGCCAGGGTCTCGCCGAATACGCGCTGATCCTCGCGCTCATCGCGATCATCGCGATCGTCGCCCTCATTTTCCTGGGCGGCCAGGTTTCCACAATCCTCAGCAACGTCGGTCACTCGGTCTAGTTTCCGAAGCGACAGCACATACCGGGGGACTCGGGCCGCTGCGTCGGAAGACGTCGCGGCCCTTCACTTTCCGACGCGGCACCACGCTTCGCGCGGACCGTCGCATGTCATGTGAATCGATCGCGGTGGCCCAACTGGCAGCCGTTCGGACTATTGACACGGCGCCCGTTGGGCCTACTGTCGGAGCATCGGTCTGGGTAACCAAATCACAAACCGATGACACAGTTTTCGCGGAGCCTCACGGAAAGGAGGTGGACCGGATGTCGTTCATTCAACGACTGTTTGCGCACGTGACTCGCGACACGAGCTCAGACGACGGCCAGGGACTGGCCGAATACGCACTCATTCTCGCTCTCATCGCCATCATCGCCATCGTCGCCCTGATCTTCCTTGGCGGCCAGATCAGCTCCAAGCTCAGTTACATCGGGGACACGCTCTGACCCTCCGCAGCGCCTGACCAGCATCACGGTCACCGCGTCAGAACGGCCCGTCCGCACCGGACGGGCCGTTCTGCGTCCGGTCCCAAAGGGCCCCGTCGGCGAACCTTGCGGAACGCCTTTCAACACGCTCGGTTTCCTGCCGAATCTTCCTAATGGTCCTAGCCCTTTGGTATAGTCGCGCCGCCTTTGGCCGGTGCTACAGTGGTGCCACCTGTCACACATCGACTCGGGGAGACCCAACTTTGAAGCGCTCTAATCGCCTTGTTCTGCTCGTCGGCGTTTTTCTCGCCGTCGTTGCCTTTGTCGGGATCGCGGTGATCCTCGGGGGCGGCAATACTGGGGGCCCACCCGCGGCGTCCATCCCGACGACCTTGAACACCGTCATCGCCGTCCAGGACATCCCGCTCGGCACCATTGTCAAGGCGGAGATGCTCAAGACCGAGCCTCGCAACATCGCCACCGATCGGAAGGCCGGCGCGTTCGCCAACCCTGAGCTGGTCATCGGCCAGACAACCCGTCGCCCGATCACCACCGGCGCCCAGCTCGAGGCAGCGGACTTCATCGACACACACTCCGTGACTGACATTGCAGTGCCGGCCGGCAAGCTCGCGATGGCGATCCAGGTCGACCAGGTCTCTGGCGTGGGAACGCTCATCAAGACCGGCGACTACGTCGACATGATCGTCGGCCTGACCGGTGACAAGTTCCCGGTCGTGACCCTCGATCAGACGACCAAGTCGATCACCGTCGTGGCCGGCCTCAACAGCACGAGCGTCAAGCTCCTCCTGTCCGGCATGCAGGTCCTCGGGACACAGTTGCCGCCGCCGCCCGCCGCCGCCGAAGGCGCGCCCGCTCCGAGCGGTCAGCCCGTGACGGGCCTCAATGCCGGCGGTCTCGAGAACGTCATTGTCG
>DATHGS010000489.1:0-6724 GCA_035490155.1 Candidatus Methylomirabilota bacterium
CGCTGGATCGGCTGGTCGGCAAGCAGAAAATGCCGCGTAACGCGGTCGTGCTCGGCGCCGGCGGCGGCGCCCGGGCGGTCGTGTACGGCCTCATCACCGAGGGCTTCCAGCGCATCGTCGTGTTCAACCGCCATCTCCATCGGGCCGAAGGCCTCGTCAAGCATTTCGGCCGGAGCGCGGCCCACATGGAGCTCAAGGCGATGCCGTGGCACGAGTCGATCATCGAGTCGGAGCTGGCCAAGACGAAGGTCCTCGTGAACGCAACGTCGATCGGCCTCGCCGGTGACGTGTCGCCGATCCCCGGCGAGATCCTCCCGCCGGAGCTGCTCGTCCTCGACCTCATCTACAACCGGACGCGTTTCCTGCGCGAAGCCGAGGCCGCCGGCTCCACGGTCCAGGACGGCGAGCTGATGCTCCTCCACCAGGGCGCCGCCGCCTTCACGCTGTGGACCGGCAAGCCGGCACCGCTCGAGCTGATGCAGCGCAAGCTCGAGGAGGCACGCGCGGGCGGCGTCCGCTCGGCGGAAGGGGAGCCGACGGGCGAGCCCGAGCCGAAGGCCGAGGAACAGCCGACCGGCGCCGGCGCGGCCGACTGACCGGCGAGCCGAGCGCGTGGGCCGCCTACGTTTCCTGACCGCCGGCGAGTCGCACGGCCAGACGCTCGGTGTCACGCTCGAGGGCGTGCCGGCCGGGCTGGCCCTCTCCGCTGACGACCTGGCGGTCGATCTGGCTCGACGCCAGCGCGGCTACGGGCGCGGCGCACGCCAGGCAATCGAACAGGACCGGGCCGAGATCGTCGCGGGCGTCCGGCACGGGTTGACGCTCGGCTCGCCGATCCTGCTCCTCGTCCGCAATCGCGACTGGGACAACTGGACGCGGGTCATGCAGGTCGAGGCGCTGAGCGACGACCAGGCCGCCGAGCTGGCGACGGCGGCCGCCGAGGGCAACAAGCGCTCGACGCCGGTCACCCGCGTCCGACCCGGCCACGCCGACCTTGCCGGGGCGCTGAAGTACGGGTTCAGCGATGTCCGGAACGTGCTTGAGCGCGCCTCCGCGCGCGAGACGGCGGCACGGGTCGCCGCCGGCGGCGTCGCTCGGGCCCTTCTTCGCGAGCTGGGCATCGAGGTCTGGTCGTTCACCGCGGAGGTCGGCGGGGTTGCCGTCGACCCGGCGCGGGCGACGCGGCCATGGGACGAGGCCGATGCCTCTCCCCTGCGCTGCCCCGACCCGGACGCAGAGGCGGCGATGATCGCCCGGATCGACGAGGCTCGGTCCAACGGCGACACTGTCGGCGGGGTCTTCGAGGTCGTCGTCCACGGGCTGCCGATCGGGCTCGGTTCGTACGTTCATTGGGATCGGCGCCTTGACGCGGCGCTGGCCGCGGCCGTCATGAGCATCAACATCGTCAAGGGCGTCGAGTTCGGGCTGGGCTTCGAGCAGACGCGCCGGTTCGGCTCGGCCGTCCACGACGTGATCGAGGGCCGGACCGCCGACGGCCGCTGGATCCATCGGACGAACAACGCCGGTGGGCTGACCGGGGGTGTCACGAATGGCGAGCCACTGGTCGTGCGCGGCGCCGTCAAGCCGATCTCGACACTCGCCCGGCCGCTCGCCTCGGCCGATCTGCTGAGCGGGGAGCCCGTCGAGAAGGCGCATTACGAGCGGTCGGACATCAGCGTCGTGCCGGCCGCCGGCGTCGTCGCCGAGGCGATGGTCATGCTGATCCTGGCCGACGCGGCTCTCGACAAGTTCGGCGGCGACTCGCTCGCGGAGACCAAGGCGAACGCCGCCGCGTATCGCGAGCGGATCAGCCGGGCGCCAGGCGCGGCTCGCGACGAGGCGGAGGACTCCGACGAGGGGCGCGCCGGGGCATCCGCAACCCTTCATGGCCTGTCCGGCACGGATGTTGCCGGCAGCGGCGGCGACGACTAGGCCCGGCAATGGACATCGTCCTGGTCGGACTGCCCGGCAGCGGTAAGAGCGCCGTCGGGCGGCGGCTTGCCCATCGCCACGACGCCGCCTTCGTCGATCTCGACGAGACGATCGAGCGGACCGCCGGGCGAACGATCGCCGACATCTTCGCCGGCGATGGTGAGGCCGGGTTCCGCGATATCGAGCGCGCGGCGGTCGCCTCACTCGGTGAGGCCGACGGCGAGCCCTCGATCCGCCGAGTGATCGCGACTGGCGGCGGCGCCGTCATCGATCCGCGCAACCGCTGGGCGCTCTACCGCGGCCGCCTCCCGGTCTGGCTCGACGGCCGGCCGGAGGTTCTCGCCCAGCGACTGCGGCGCAGTCCCACCGTGCGCCCGCTCATCACCGGCCGCGACCCGATCGGGACGGTCCGGGCGCTGGCGAGGGATCGCGAGCGGTTCTACGCAGCAGGGCGCCGACTCAACAGCGCCGCCGAGTTGAACACGCTAGTCGAGCGGGTCGAGGAGCTCGCCGAAGCCCGCCGATCCGGCACGGAGACGGCGAGCGGGGCGGTCTTCCTTCGAGCCGACACGCCGATCGGGCAGATCGTCATCGGTGAGGGAATCGCCGCAGGGGAAGTCGCGGGCGTACTCGACCGCGTCGCGACGCCGCGGGCGATCCTTGTCTCGGAACCGGGCGCCTGGGCTGCCGTCGGCGAGGCGCTGGCGGAGGCGCTCGAGACTGACGGCCGGACCGTCGAGCGGATCCTCCTGCCCCAAGGCGAGGACGCCAAGCGCCTCGGGGTCATCGAGGACGCTTCACGCCAGCTCGCTCGACTGCGGGCCGAGCGGCGAGAGCCACTGATCGCCGTCGGCGGCGGCGCGCTGGGCGACGCGGCTGGGTTTCTCGCCGCGACCTGGCTGCGCGGAGTGCCGCTCATCCACGTCCCGACGACGCTCGTCGCCCAGATCGACTCGTCGATCGGTGGTAAGACGGGAGTCGATCTGCCGGAGGGCAAGAACCTCGTCGGGGCGTTCCACCAGCCACTGGCGGTCGTCATCGACATCGCGGCGCTGGGGACGCTGCCGGAGCGCCACCGTCGGGCGGCTCTGGGCGAGGCCGTGAAGATGGCCACCCTTGGCGACGAGCGGCTGTTCGAGCTGCTCGAATCTGACGGCGAGGCGATCGCGAGGGGGGCGGCCGACGCGTCTGGCGCCGTCGCCGAGCTCGTCGAGCGCTCCGCCTGGGCGAAGGTCGAGGTCGTCAGCGTCGACGAGCGCGAGCACGATCCGGCCGGCGGGCGGATGAGCCTGAACCTCGGGCACTCGCTCGGCCATGCCTACGAGGCGGCCGGTGGGTTCCGCGATCTGCTCCACGGCGAGGCCGTCGCGTATGGCCTGCGGGCGGCCGTCCGGATCGGGCGCGAGCTGGGCGTGACGCCCGTCGACCGTGCAGCGCGGATCGAGGATCTGCTGAGCTCGCTGCGCCTTGCGGTCGCCCCGCTCCCCTACTCGCTCGACAACGTCCTGGCGGCTTTGGCGACCGACAAGAAGCACGCCGCCGGCAGTCTCCGCTGGGTCCTCCCGACCGCCGACGGTATCGTCGTCCGCGACGACGTCCCGAGCGAGCTCGTCGAGCGCGTCGCAGCCGGCCTGCTGTCACCTGTCGGCAACGCCGCATGACGCGCGTGCTCGTGCTCCAGGGCCCGAACCTCAATCTCGTCGGGACCCGCGAGCCGGAGATCTACGGCCACGATTCGCTCGACGACATCCATCGCGAGATCGCGGCCCGGGCGACCGAGCTCGGGCTCGACGTCGACTTCTTCCAGTCGAACCACGAGGGCGCCCTCATCGATCGCCTCCACCAGCGCGATTTCGACGCCGTGATCGTCAACGCCGGCGGGCTGACCCACACGTCGGTGGCCCTGCGCGATGCGCTCCTCGCGGTCCAGCGCCCGTTCTGGGAGGTCCATCTCTCCGATCCCGCGACGCGCGAGCCGTTCCGGGCCGTCAATTTCCTCCATGACGTGGCGGTCGAGTCGATCGTCGGGCAGGGCAAGCGGGGCTACCTCCTGGCGCTCGAGGCGATCGCACGACGGTCGGCGGACGCGACAGATGGCTGAGCGCGGCAAGGGCAACGGCGTCGGCGTCCGTGGCGGTCGAGGCGAGACGCCGGAGCTGGCCCGGCTCCGGCAACGGATCGACGCGCTCGACCGGAAGATCGTCGGCCTGCTCAACGAGCGGGCTGAGCTTGGGCGGGAGGTCGGCCGCGAGAAGGTGGCGGCCGGCCGACGTGCCGTCCGTGACGCCGAGCGCGAGCGCGAAGTTCTCCTCCGGGTGACGATGGCCAACACAGGCCCGATCCCCCAGGCCGATCTCCTCGCGATCTACCGCCGACTGATCGCGGCAACGCGCGCGCTCGAGGCGCGCGACGGGACCCGTGAGACGCGCGAACCGCGTGACTGACGGCGATCGCGCCGTCGGCGCGAGCGATATTCCCACCACGCATGAGAACGGCGCTGTGCACGCTCGACCGTCCGCCCATTCAATGTTTGTACGAGCGTGGGGCGATCGAAACATGTTCGGGGTTCAGCGTGGCCGTCACGAATCCGATGCGCCCGCGGCATATCGGCAGGGATCAGTCACGGGCCCTAGTTGCAGTCGATCCGGATGACCTCGTCGCCCTTGACGTGCGGCCAGCGCTGGACGATCCTGCCGCTCCTGACATACGCGGCGGCCCCATCGGCGGCGATGTACAGGC
Organism: Candidatus Methylomirabilota bacterium; assembly: GCA_035490155.1. GTDB lineage: Bacteria > Chloroflexota > Limnocylindria > Limnocylindrales > CSP1-4 > CF-46. Next base: position 4,672 of record DATHGS010000489.1, read on the forward strand.
TCCGCGAGCCGCTTCGATACCCGGTGTCGGTCGCGGTCGCAGGCAGCTTCATATTCGTCTCGAACGTTCCCTCCAGGTTGCTCGGGTCGTACGCGGCCCCTCCGAGGTTCGGATCCCAGACGAAGAGCCGGCCGTTGACCTCGAGCTGGGTCGCGTTGTAGCAGTCGGCCTGCTCGCGGACGACGGTAGTCGGGACCACGTTGCCCGTCTGGTCGGTCCAGATCGTGATCGTTGTTCCGAGCGGCGTCGTCGGATCGAACTCCGAGGGGTCGCAAGAAGCCACCGCCGCGACTTCCCACTCCCCGCTAACGCCAGGTGTCGCATTCCGAAGGGCCACCGCAGCGCGAGTGCGGCCGCCGACCTGGTAGCCAAACAGCGCCCAGGGGTCGAGCACCTCGACTTCCGCGAATCCCTCGGTCGGGAACAGGAGCCCGAACTTCTTGACCTCCGCGAGATATCGCCCGAGGGCGAGGTTGGGATTGCGGCTGCCGACAGCCGCCTCCGTGATTCCGTTGGATCCGAAATCGGCCGGTCGCCCGTCGCATTGGAGGGCGGCGGCCACGTAATCGCCGGCCCAGTACGGACCGGGCGTCGGCGTCGACGTTGGGGGCGCCGTGTCCGGTGTGGGTGCGGTCGTTTCGGTCGCGGCCGTGTCATCGAGGCGAACGTGGAAACCGGTGAGGTCCACGCCGCTGATGAACACGGGTTTCGCTGTCCCAGGAGCGGGGCCGAGAAGGATGCAGAGGTCGTGCTCGTTCGGTGGATATGACTCGAGACCGCGTTTGTCGGGTCTTAGGCCGCGGTAGACCACGATCGTGGCCGGCTCGTCGGCAGTGACCAGACCGAGCGGTGCTGCATCCGGGAAATAGCGCGGGTAGTCATCGATCGACCGGGCCTCGAAGACGTACTGGACCTGGTCGGTGATGCCGCCGCAGGCGGCGAGACGCTGGGGGACCGGGTAGTTTGCCGGGTCGGCGAGGACGTCAGGGTCCATGTGCTGGGCGCGGGCGAGGTCGTCAGCCAAGAGAACCGGGACGATCCGATCGAAATGGGTCACGCCGTAGTTGTGAACGATGAAGCTCGCCGGCGTGCCGACGGCGATGCACATCTGGTAGCCGAGCCCGGCGTTTGGATCGGCCGTCTGGCCCGGACCGGGCGCCGCCCCCGTGATCGGCCAGGCCTGCTCTCGCCCGATGACGACGAGCGCCGGATCGTCCACCTCCAGCTCTGGCGCACCCTGCCACCAGCCCGGGAAATAGAGCGGGAAGTAGCGACTCTGGACCATCTCGAAGACCCGGTCGACGTCGGCAACATCGGCAGAACATGCAGCCAACCGTGGATCGCCGGCGAATCCACTCGGACCCGATGCGACGGGCGCGATGACCTGGTCGGAGACAGAGCCGTTGTGCGGGGCAAGCGCGAAGGCGGCCAAGCCGAGAGCAACGATGACCGCCGCGGCCGCCGCGAGGTTCGATGGTTGACGGCGACGGCGTGGCGGGAGGGCGGCAACGTTGCCCGCGAGCGCCTGAAGCATTGATCGGTCGGCGGCGCCTCGCTGACGCAGCCAACGCTTCAGGAGGTCTTCGAACTCGTCGCTCATCGTCGTTCCTCCGCGTCGTAGGCGGCGCGCAATCGGTCCATCGCGTAGTGGACCCGGGATTTCACCGTCCCATCGGGAATGCCGAGGAGGGCCGCGGTCTCGGCGATCGGCAGGTCCCAGAAGTGGTGGAGCGTCAGAAGCAGCCGGTCGCGGGCGTCGAGCCGGTTGAAGGCCCTGCCAAGGGTCCGCTTGTCGAGCGCGAGGTCGAGATCGCCTTCCGGCGCGATCGCCGCCAGATCGAGCTCGATGACGCGGCCACGTCGGCTTGCGGCTCGCAGCGCCGCCCTGACGACGTGACGCCGGAACCACGGGCGAAACGCGTCGGGATCGCGGAGGGTATCGAGGCCGCGCCAGGCTGAGAGGAGCGCCTCCTGGACGGCGTCGGAGGCGTCCGCCTCGGAGCGCGTGACGATTCGCGCGGTCCCATACGCTGCTGCGAGGTCCGGCTCGACC
>DATHGS010000490.1:0-5194 GCA_035490155.1 Candidatus Methylomirabilota bacterium
GCGGCGGCGCTCGACGCGAGGTCCGCGAAGAGCAGACCTCCGTCGTCGACGAGGAGCCGCCGCTCCCCCACCCGCCAGACGACGATCGGTCGACGCTCGACGATCGTGACGCTCACGCGATCGGGCAGCGCGATCGAGACGTCGGCGGCCGCGACGGCCGGGATTTCCCGCAGGCTCACCTCGAGCGGCTCCGTCGCGATGTCGAAGAGGTTCTGGCCGTTCGCGAGGGCGAGTCGATCGCTGATCGTGGCTGAACCCGTGATCGTCGCCCCCTCGACGTCGACCCGCGACAGCCCGAACGCGGAGCCCGCCGTCAGCCCGTAGATCGCCCCGGCCGAGCAGAGCATCGCCAGGATCGCCGCCGCCCGGACGGGCGTCAGCCCGGCCGACGCCCGGCGGATCGGTCGGGTCCGACGGACGTGCCCGCCGCCACGGCGGATCGGGCGCGAGGTCATCGCGGCAGGTCGGTCGGTGTCAGGTGGCCGACGACGCGCGACGCATGGCGCTCGATCGCGAGGTCGACGACCCGGAGGCAGATATCGGCAAAGGTGAAGCCCGCATCGGACGGCATCGTCGGGAAGAGGCTGATCGGGGTGAAGCCAGGGATCGTGTTGATCTCCGACAGGAAGACGTCGTCGCCGCCGACCAGGAAGTCGACCCGGGCGAAGCCCTCGGCCCCGATCGCCCGATACGCGTCGCGGGCGATCTTGAGGATCCCTGCCTTCATCAGCGGCGAGACCTCGGCATGGATCGAGGTCGCCGACAGGCCCGGGGTGTACTTCGAGGCGAAGTCGTAGAACTCGTGGCCGGCGACGATCTCGCCCGGTCCGTAGAGCTCCAACCTGGCGTGATCGTTGCCGATGACGCTGACCTCGAGGTCCCGGGCGCCGGCGAGATACGCCTCGACCAGGGCGACGCTGTCGTAGCGGAACGCCTCGTCGAGGGCGGCCGGTAGCTCGTCCGGTCCGTGCGATAGGGTCATCCCGACCGACGAGCCGAGGCCGGACGGCTTGACCATGAGTCGAGAGTCGCCCGTCCCGGCGGCGAACGCGGCCAGCTCTCGCTCGACCGCCGCAGGATCGTCCCGCCAGCGAGCCAGCCGGACCTCTCGCCAGTCGACGACCGGGAGGCCGATCCCCCGGACCAGCCGCTTGAAGATCGCCTTGTCCATGCCGAGCGCGGACGCCGTCACGCCGGAACCCGTGTATGCCAGGCCGGCGGCCCCGAGCATCGCCTGGATCGTGCCGTCCTCGCCGAACGGGCCGTGGAGGGCGATGAAGACGACCGGCGGCTGGGCGGCCGAGGCAAGGCGGTCGACGGCGACCGCGGCCGAGAACGGACCCGCGGCGCCGAGGGCCGTCGGGTCGTCGTAGGCCGCCGGCTCGCGATCTCCGCGTCGGTGATCAGCGGGCAGGTCCCACCAGCGGCCGTCGAGGTCGATCAGCTGCTGGGCGACCGTGCAGCCGGCGCCGGCCAGCGCCTCGGCGATGGCCGTTCCGGAGACGATCGAGACGTCGTGCTCGGCGGATGGGCCGCCGAGGAGCACGGCGATCGGCGGGCGGGTCATGGGGCGCGCCCGGCAGTCCCCGGCCAGTCGCCGAGGAAGACGATCTCGAACTCGAGCGTCGTCCCCGTCCTGGCCAGGACCTCGGCACGGACTTCGTCGGCGAGGGCCCGGACGTCCGCCGCAGTCCCCTTCTGGTCGTTGACGATGAAGTTGGCGTGCTTCTCGGAGACGACGGCACCGCCGATCCGGCGCCCCTTGAGCCCCAGCTCGTCGATCAGTGCCCCGGCCGACGGACCGCTGGCGGGGTTGCGGAAGACGCTGCCGGCCGACGGCAGCCCGAGCGGCTGATGCGCCTGCCGCCAGCGCCGGATCTCGTCGAGGCGCCCCTTGATCGTGGCCTCGTCGGCGGGTTGGAGGCGGAATCTCGCGGCTAGGACGAGATCATCGGGCGCGGCGTACGTGGACGCGGCGTCCATGCCCGCAGGCCGTTTGAAGCGGCTCTCGCGATACCCGAGGCCGAGCTCGTCGATCGCCAGGCGCCGTTCTGTCCCGTCGGCGAGGAGGACGTCGGCGGACTCGATGATCGACGCAACGTCGGACTCGTGAGCGCCGGCGTTGGCCCAGACCGCTCCGCCGACGGTTCCCGGGATCGCCAGCCCGAATTCGAGCCCGGACAGGCCCGCCCGCTGGGTCTCGGTCGCGGCGCGGGCCATCGGCACGCCGGCCTCGGCCTGGTAGGTCTCGCCGTCGACCTTGCTTCCCTCGGCCCGGTTCTGGACGACGAGGCCGCGGATCCCCGCGTCGGCGATGACCACGTTGCTGCCGCGTCCGAGGAGCGTGTATGGGATCTGCCGACTCCGGGCGAAGCGCAGGATCGCCCGCAGCTCGTGGATGTTGTGAACGGTCGCGAACAGGTCGGCCGGGCCGCCGACCCGCATCGTCGTGAAGCGGGCGAGCGGCTCGTCGCGAGAGGTCTTCACGCCGATCCGCCGCTGGATCGCGGTCCCCAGCGCTATCGCGTCGAAGGGCGCGGTCGACGCTCGGCCGTCGCCAGGCATCAAGGCGTCGCTGGGCACCGCGGCGGTCGTGGCGCCGCTCACGTTCCGATTCGCGCCGGGTCCGGATTCCGGGGTCACTCGGCGAGCCCCCGCGAGATTCGCTCGATCCGGGCGGGGTCGGGCGGGGGTCGGCGCTCGGCGGCCGCCAGGACGAGCTCCGCGACGGCGTCGGCGGCACCAGGTCGACCAAAGCTGCGGGCAGCGATCGACATCGCCGCGAGCGTTCCCTCGTCCGCCAGCAGATCGGCGGCGGCGACGAGCGCGTCTGCGTCGAAGTCCTCGTCCGCCACGAGTCGGGCCGCGCCCGACCCGGCCAGGACGCGGGCATTCGCGACCTGGTGACCGGCCGCGTGAGGGTACGGCACGATCACGGACGGGATGCCGAGCGCGGTCACTTCGGCGAGCGTCGACGAACCGGCCCGCCCGACGACGAGGTCCGCCGCGACGAGTGCAGCCAGCATGTCGTCCCGGAGGAACGGAAACGGGCGGTAGCGCGACCGAAGCTCGGCTGGAAGCCGCTCGCGACTGGCAAGGGCCTCCGCGTAGCCCTCGTCGCCGGTCACGTGGATGACGTGGCCGCGCTCGACGACCCGCGACAGGGCCTCGGCAACGGCCGCGTTGAAACGCCGAACCGCCTGGGAGCCGCCGAAGATGAGGATCACCCGCGAGTCGTCCGGCAGGTCGAGTCGCCGGCGCGCGTCGGCCCGGTCGATCGCGGCCGTGTCACGGATCGGCGTGCCGGTCACATACCAGGGCTTGCCCGCACCGGCGAGTGCCCGCCCCGTCGCCTCGTGGGCAACCGCGATCGCGTCCGCGAAGCGGGCCGTCAGGCGGACGGCCCTGCCCGGGACCACGTTGCCATCCCACAGGATCACCGGGATCCGCATCGGCGCGGCGGCCACGAGCGTCGGAACCGCGACGTAGCCGCCGGTCGTGAAGATCGCCGCGGGGCGCTCCCGGGCGAGGATCGCCGCGGCCTGTGGGACGGACATGGCGAGGCGGATCGGGTCGAGCACGGCGTGCACGCTCATGTCGACCGACCGCAACGAGCGCAGCGTGAGCCGCCGAACGCGGATCCCGGCCGCCCTGACGAGGCCGGATTCGAGACCGCGATGGCCGCCGAGCCAGACGAGCTCAGCCGCGTTCGGTCGCTCGCGCAGTGACCGGGCGACGGCCAGAGCCGGGTATATGTGCCCGCCCGTGCCGCCGCCCGCGATCATCAGACGCATCGTTCCATGTTCCTCGTTCGACGGTCTCGCGCGAGATCGACAGCAGGATGCCGACAGCGGCGAGGCTGATGGTCAGCGACGAGCCGCCCGCGCTGATGAACGGCAGGGTGATGCCGGTCACCGGGATGAGCGTAACGACGACGCCGATGTTGATGAACGCCTGGATGCACAGCCAGGCGGTGATCCCCGCCGCGAGGAGCGCCCCGAACGTGTCGGGGGCCGACAATGCCGTCCGGATGCCGGCGTACGCCAGCACGACGAACAGGCCCACGACGATCGCCCCGCCGATCAGCCCGAACTCCTCGCCGATGATCGCGAAGATGTAGTCGTTGCTCGCGTTCGGCAGGAAGAGCCCGCCCGCCAGCCGGCTCTCGCCGAGGCCCGCCCCGAGGATGCCGCCGAGGCCGAGGGCCAGCAGTCCCTGGATCGTATGGAATCCGATCGTGGTCCGATAGCCCCACGGGTTGAGCCAGGCATGGATCCGATCCAGCTGGTAGCCCTGGAGCCCGGCCGCGGCGAGGCCGACGAGGGCGAAGACGAGCATGGCCACGACGTGGGAGAAGCTCGCACCGGCGAGGAAGAACATGACGAAGCCGGTCAGGCCGATGACGATCGTCGTGCCGAGGTCCGGCTCCTTGAAGACGAGCGCGACGAACGGCACGACGATGATGAGGAAGGGCACGGTGCCCGACCAGAAACCCTTGATCTTCGTTCCGCGCTTCGCGAACCAATGGGCGAGGTAGATGACCATCGCCAGCTTCGCGATTTCGGCCGGATGGACGGCCGGCAACGGCCCGATCTGGAGCCAGCGCGCCGATCCGCCCACGACGATCGCGTGGATCGGGCCCGTCTCGGGCAGGACGAGGACCAGGCCCAGGATCGCCAGGGCGAAGACATAGCCCGGCACCGACAGGTACCGAAGGTAGCGGTAGTCGACCCGCATCATGCCGGCCATAGCGGCGATCCCGAGAGCCGCCCAGCCGATCTGCGGGCCGACGATCGAGAGAGTGTCGTCGAATTGGAGATAGGCTTTCATCGCCGACGACGAATAGACCATCAGGATGCCGATCGCGGTCAGGGCGACGACGACGACGAGGATCGTGAAGTCGGCCTGGTGGCGCTCGCGCCTGAGCGCGACGGTTTTCTGGCGGGCGGGCGTCCGGTTGGCGAGCGCACCGCCCCTGCTCAGGGTCAGATCGCCGCTCATCGCCCTCCCCCAGTACGTCTCTCGAGGGCCAGGCGACCGACGGCTTCCTTGAACGCCCGACCGCGGGCCGCGTAGTCGACGAACATGTCGAAGCTGGCGGCGGCCGGGCTGAGCAGCACGGTCGCGGGTTCCGCGCTGGGGGCTCGACTCGCCAGGGCCGCGCGGGCGAGGGCGTCCGCCCGCTCGACCGCCG
>DATHGS010000491.1:0-6764 GCA_035490155.1 Candidatus Methylomirabilota bacterium
GGGAGGTCACGTACATGACCATAGGAGGCGAGGACGCTGTAGTCCGGGCCCAGATAGCGTTCGATCGTCCTCGCCTTGGCAGGCGATTCGACGATCACAAGGTTCTTTGGCACGGCCGGGAGTGTAGCACCGGGTCCTGCACGCCCAGTTCACTGCGGTTGGCCATCCGCTCCCGCTAGACCGGCGCCCCGGAGGGGCGCTCGCTGCGTCGCGGCGAGCACCCCTGGCCGGGAGCCAGCGGTTACATCGAGTGGCCGACGTTGCTGATGATCGTCGAGACCTGGCCTCCGAGGAAGATCAGGGCGACGATCGCAATGATCGCGATGAGGGCGAGGATCAGGGCGTATTCGGCCAGTCCCTGGCCCTGGTCGCGCGTGCGTCGTTCGAGCTCGAGCCCGAGCCGACCGAGGCTCTTGCGCGTTGTCATGGGATCTCCCGTGTGGGTGGCCGGCCGTGGATCGGGGGCCTGTGGCCATCGTCCCGGCCGGCGGTCGCCCGGCCAATCGACGAGATCCCGGTCCGGCGCCGGCGATGAAGACCCCGAATCGGGATCGGAGCCGGGTCGGCTCAAACGGGTGTCGGCCACTCGAAGCGGACGACGGTCCCCGACCCTGCCGGGCGTGCGGAATCGATCGCGACGTTCGCGCCGACCGCCCGTGCCCGCCTGGCGATGTCGGTGAGGCCGCGGGCGCCTGTCCGGACCGGCTCTGCCGTGCCGATTCCCCGCCCGTCGTCGGTGATCGAGAGTCGGACCCGATCCGCTGCGACGGCGATGACGATCGTGATCTGCGTCGCGGCCGCGTGGCGGACGGCGTTGTCGATCGCGAGCTGGGCGACGCGCCAGGCCGCTCGCTCGATCTCGGGGCGAGGTCGTCCCGCAGCGCCCTGCACCTCGAGACCGACCTCGACGGTACCGTCCGCCTCGGTCCGCTCGGCGAGGTCTTCGAGCGCTTCGACGAGCCCGAATGCCTCGAGGACGACCGGCCAGCGATCGGCCATGAGCCGTTCGAGCTCCATGTCGACCGTCCGCAGGCGACCGGCGAGCGCCTCGACCGGTGCGCCCGCCTCAACCTCCGCGATCGCCCGCCGAAGCGCCGGCAGGACGACCGCATGGAGGTCGCCGGCGAGGCGGACTCGCTCGGATTCGACAGCGGCCGCTTCCGCTGCCGCCTGACCCGGTACGAGCTCGCGGAGGGTCGCCCGGAGGCGATCGGCGAGGATCGGTCCGCCACCGTCGCCCGCGGGAGCGTCTGCGACGAGCCGTCCGTCCGCGCGAATGGCCGCGGCGCGGAGGTCGGCTGCGACGCCGAAGGCAGTCAGGACGAGCACGAACTGGATGAAGACGCTCGTCGGCCACGTGGCGAGATCGACCCACGTGAACGCGGGGTCGTAGCGCGCACCGGCGATGACGAGCACCACGACGAGCAGACAGGCCACCACCAGCCATGCGACGAGGAACGTCGCGAGCGTCGCGACCCTGGTCGTCGAGCGGCGGTCGGATCGGGCCGCGTAGAGAGCCGCGACGAGGACAGTCAGGATCGCGGCCGCACTCGAACGCGCCGCGATGACGAGCCACGTCCCGAGCCCCGTGGCCACGGGATCGGCCGCCCTCGAGACGCCGATCGGGATGCTCGCAGCGACGAGCGACGCGACGATCAGCGCCACCCAGGCAAGGGCGGGAGCCCAGCGCCGGGCCAGGAGACCGACGCAGAGCGCCGCTCCAGCGACGAGCTCCGGCAGCAGGCGTTCGATCTGCGTCGGCGGATTCAGCTCGAGGACGACGGCAGCAAGGGCAACCACGACCGTCGAGGCACCGGCCGCGATCATGAACGGAAGTGGGAGCGGAGCCGGCTGGGCCCGCAAGTCGCCCGTCGGATCGACCGACACGGCCGGGCCGACGTTGTCCCGAGCCACGTCAACGGAATCCGCCCGACCGTCGCTCATGTCTCGGTCCCGAGCCAGCCCTCGCGGACCGCGAGCATTGCCAGCTCCGTCCGGCTCAGGACGCCGTACCGGCCGAACAGGCGGCGGAGGTGGCTCTCGACCGTCTTGATGCTGATCCCGAGGCCCGTGGCGATCTCGTCGTTCGTCAATCCTCGCGCCAGCAGCCGGATGGCCTCGATCTCGCGGGGACTGGGCCGGCGCGGCGCGTCCCGAAGTGCCCGTAATGTGACCGCCGGAAAGCGCGTCTCGCCCCCGGCGACGGCGATGACCGCCTCGATGATCTCGTCGAGCTCGGCCGCCTTCGAGAGATAGCCCGCCGCGCCCGATTCGAACGCGGCCCGCAGGAAGCTCGCCTGCTCGAAGCCGCTCAACATCAGGATCGCCGGACCGCGACCGGCGCCGAACCGCCGCGCCAGCTCCAGGCCGCCCGGTTCGCCGTTGAGCCAGACATCGCAGAGGACGACGTCCGGCCGGGTCTCCTCGACCAGCGCGATCCCCCCTGCGACGTCGATCGCCCTGCCGACCAGCTCGATATCGGGGTGGCCGCGCGCCGCTTCGGCGACGGCGGCCGCGATCGCCGGGTGGTCGTCGACCACGGCGAGGCGGATCACTGGCTGAGCGGCCATCGCAGGTCGAACACGGATCGAGCGTAGCGGGTCAACCCGGGCGGGCCAAGTCGATGGATTCCCTCAACGGCGGTCGCCCCGGAGGGCCGGCGGTCAGACCTCGCGGATCCGCCGCAGGAAGTCCTCGTCGAGCTCGAGATCCGCGTCGTCAACGAGCTCTTCCTTCTCGGTCGCCGCAGCCGGCTCGCCGAGCTCCGGCAGCCCGCTCGATCCGGCCATGATCTCGATGAACCGGATGTGGAGGTATGGAAAGAAGAACGCCGAGTCGCTCTTCTCGATGAAGACCGGCCGCTTGCCGTCGAGCATCCGGAGATTCGTGCAGAGCAGGCCCTGGTCCAACGCCGACGGCATCTCGTAGAGATCGGCCATGAGCGGCTGCTCATTCTGGACATGGATGATCACGTTGCGGATCATCCCGGGCGCTGTGACCTCAACGCGGGTGATAGAAGTCGACGACGAGCCGGACGCGGCCGCTCGAGACCCATACGCCGATTCCGACGCGGTCGTACTTGGCGTTCATCAGGTTGACGTAATGGCCGCCGCTGTACGACTTCTCGCTCTGGAAGAAGAGATGCGAGCCGAGGACCGCGGACGATGGGTTGCCGGACCGACAGCCGAGGTTCTCGGCCCAGATATAGCTCGTGTAACCGGCGCGCCGGAGTCGATCGCCGGGGGTGCCGCCGATGAAGTGGTTGCAGATGTTCCTTGTGGCCAGCAGCTTGGCGTACGGTCGGCTGACCCGCGTCGAGATCGCCGCGTCGAGCCTGAGGGCGGCAACAGCGCGACCGCCGGGGCTGCTGCAGGAGCCGGACGATGTGACCCAGCCGCCCGTCCGCGTGCAGTTCATGAGGCGCAGGTAGTAGGTCTCGACCGCGCCCCAGCTGCCGCCACCGACCGAGCCGCCCGAGCTCCCGCCGGACGACCCGCCCGAAGGGGCCGACGAGCGTGGCTTGGACACGGTGACTGTCGCCTGGGGCTTCGCCTCGACGGTGAACGTCGCGCTGGCGACCTTCGACAGCGCGGCGCCGCCCGCCGACGTGGCGCTCGCGGCGACCGAGATCGTGACCTTGCCACCGTAGGCCAGCTTCGCCGCCGGCGTGAAGACGACTACCGTGTTGTGCTCGGCGAAGACGATCTTGCCGGCGATCGGCTTGCCGTCGACAGTGGCAGCGAACCCGGCCTGCGTGGTCTTGCGGGTCATCGGCTGGCTGAACCTGACCGACAGGACGGCCGTCTGGGCCACGGCCTTCGTGCCGTCGACCGGGCGGAAGCGGATGACACCGGGCGCACCGACGGTCTTGATCGTCACCACGCCGGGCAGCGTCACCGCAGCCCCGTCAGCGTCCACGACGCCATCGAGCCCGAGTGTATAGACGCTGCCTGCGACGAGCGGCACGGCAGGGGTAAAGAGGTAGGCGCTCGCCCCATCCGCCGCCTGCACGCTCTGGAGCGTTCCTTCCACGGTCGGGCTGATCCGCAGGCCCCGTCGCAGATCGTCGACGGCGACCTTCGCGTCGAAGGTCAGTCGCAGCGCGGTGTCGACCCTGGCCGTATCACCGGTCCGCGACGTTGCCGTGATGGTGGCCATCGTCGCCGGACGGGTGAGGAACGCCGCCCTGGCCGGGACGATCATCGGCCGGCCACTCGCGCCGAGGGCGCCGGCGAGAACCGAGATCGTGTGGTACGTGGCCGGAGCCCAGCTGGTCTTCGGGGTGATCGTCAGGTGGGTCGTCGTGGCGTCCCAGCTGAGGTTCACCGGAACGTTCGGCTCGACCTGGAGCGATCCGGCAACGCTCGTCGGATCCATCGGCGCGCTGAAGGCCAGCGTGATCGGCGCACGGACAGAGGTATTCGCGGCGATGGACGTCGTGAAGGCGGCGCTCTCGAGCGGGACGATCGGGTCCTGCCGCGGCGTCGCGAGCGTCTGCACCGGCGCGATCGCGCCCAGGGCACCGAGCCCGATCAGACCCCCGACGCCGATCGCCAGCCCGACCCGCGACGCGATGGAGCGACGCAGCAGGACCGGCACGTAGACCACGGCGATGACGGGTACGGCAAGGATCGCAGCCGCGAGCTTTCGCAATAGACAGTCTCCTGGACTGGTTTCGCTGGGGGACGACGCCGTCATGGGGCTGCCCGGCCGAACGGGTGAGCCGCCCGGCAATCGGCGGCAGCCTAGCACGCGCCGTCGTCAAACGGCAACTCGGACCGGACGCTCAAGAGCCCGAGGTTGCCTCCGGAACCGCCTTCTGCCGGGTCACCGCGCGGCGCGGTCCGGGCGTGGCGAGATCCTCGGCCATCAGTCGACCTGCCGGCCGGTAGCGGCCGTAAGCGCTCGCCGCGAGACCGCGAAGCTCGAGCAGCGTCAGCGCACCGAGCGCGGTCGCGGGCTGGAAGCCGGTCGCCGCCACGAGCTCGTCGAGGGTCCCGCAGCCTTCAGCCAGCGCCGTCGCGACGGCTCGGGCGCCCGCGCCCAGCTCGATCAGCTCGGCCTCGAGTGAGGGCCGTGGCGGCAGTCCGGATCGATCGGAGCGGCCCAGCAACGCGAGGTCCTCGATGAGCTCCGGGATGCCGGCGACGATCCGGACCTGCGTCGGATAGTCGCGTAGCCAGCGCAGGCACCCCTTCGAGCGCGGCGCGTCGAGCGGCCCAGGAACCATGAAGCACTCCCGGCCCTGCTCGAGCGCCCAGCCGGCGGTGATCAGGGCCCCGCTCTTTTCGGCGGCCTCGACGACGATCGTGGCGTCGGCGAGCCCGCTGATCAGGCGATTGCGTCGCGGAAAGGTGCCGCTCGTCGGCCTCGTGCTCGGCGGCATCTCGGACACGATCGCTCCGCCGGTGGCGATGATCGATCTGGCCAGCAATGCGTGCGCCCGCGGGTACAGCCGGGCGTGGCCGGAGCCGAGGACGGCGACGGTCCTGCCCCCGACCGCGGTCACCGCGGCCTGGGCTGCACCGTCGATCCCGACCGCGAGGCCGGACACGACCGTGGCACCGGTGGTCGCGATCGCCGCACCGATCCGCGCGGCGGTCCGCCGGCCGGCCTCGGTTGCCCGACGCGTCCCGACGACGGCCACGGCCCGATCCGCAGCGAGCACGGCGGGGTCGCCCTCGACGAACAGGACGTGCGGCGGCATCTCGATCGCCCGCAGCCTGGCCGGGTAGTCCGGGTCATCGAGCGTGACGACGGCGACGCCGGCCGCCTCGATCTCCTCGAGCACGGTCTCCGGCTGGCCCGCGACCTCGACGATGAGGTTCGCGACGGCCTCCCCGAAGGTCCGCCTTGGGCCCTCGGCAGCGACCCGCACGAAGAGAGCCGCGGCACCAGGCCGGCCCGCGGCCTCCAGGATTGATCGCCCCGATCCGAAGTGGCGGAGCAGCGCGCCGAAGCCGACCGGCCCGAGGCCACCGACAGACGTGATGACGGCCCAGGTTTCGCGCTCGGTCAACCCGGCGGCTGCGTCGCCCGCGCGGCCCCCGGTGCGGCCAGGGTCCGCGACCGAGGTCGTGGCCATCCGGGGCTGTGGCTGATTCCAAGGCTCCGCTGCGTCCGCGCCGGAAACCGTCTCGCTCTCGCCGCCGACCGGTCCGCCGACGCCCACCCCGAGCATCAGCTCGCCTCGCGGACGGCGAGGGTAGCGACAGGCGAGCGATAGCGCGCCGCCTCCTCGAGATGGTCCGCCTCGACGGCGCGCGTGCCGGCCAGATCCGCGATGGTCCGAGCCACACGGAGCAGGCGCTCCGTGCCCCGGCCACTGAGACCTTCGAGCTCCGCGAGGTCGATGGCCCGCCTGGTCGTCGCCGGCGTCAGCCGGCAGATGGCACGCAGCGACCGCCCCGATAGGCGCCCGTTGAGCCGGCCGGCATTCCGCTGTCGCTGGATCTCGCGGGCCGCCGCGATGCGCCCGGCGACCACGGCCGAGCTCTCCGGATCTGGCCCGGCGACGAGGGCCGCCGGCCGTACCTTCGGCATCGTCACCCACAGGTCGATGCGGTCGCGGAACGGGCCGGAGACCCGCCCGGCATAGCGCTCCGGGATGCCCGGCGTGCACCGGCAGCCGCCGTCGTCGGTGCCGGCGAAGCCGCACGGGCAGGGGTTCATAGCGGCAACCAGTTGGAACTCCGCCGGGAAAGTCGTCGCCCGGCCTGCTCGGGCGATCGAGACGTGGCCATCCTCGAGTGGCTGGCGGAGCG
>DATHGS010000492.1:0-3627 GCA_035490155.1 Candidatus Methylomirabilota bacterium
AGCCAGGCCGGAACGCCGGCACCGGAGGGGATGTCGGTCGAGCGGGCGTCCGGGCCACGATCGAAGCCTGCGCCGGGGCCGGTCGCGTCGGTCACGCCAGGATCACCGCCAGCGAGGCGGCCATGAGCGCGACGAGGCCGATGATGCTCACCGCGACCCAGGCGAGCCGGAACGCGCCGCGGCTTGGGTTGACCGGCATCCACGCCCACGCCGAGCGCCAGATGCGGACGGTCGCGTCCGCCGTCGTAATGACCAGCAGCGGCGCCCCGACGATGACGCAGACCTTGACGAGCGGGCTGCCGAGCGGGACGCCGAGCTCCAGGGCCGTGATCGCGATGAACCCGACGATGAGGACGGGGACGGACAGAAGGACGTATTGCTTCTGGAGCGGCGTCGGGGCGGTCTCCGGGACGGATCGCGGAGGCAGTCCCTGGAGGCTGGGCGGGAGTGTCGACGGGGCGGGCGTCGTGACCGGCTGGCGGTCGAGAACCGGCATGCCGGCCTCCCAGCGCTCGTCGTCTGTGGCGCGGGATGTGGGCCGCACGACAGGGGCCGCCGGTGTCCGATCGTTCACGGTCCCGAGTGTACGCCGGACCCGGCCCAGCCCTCGGCACGCCGCGCGGAGGCGGGCCGCGCCGAGCCGGGCCGCGCCGAGCCGGGCCGCGCCACGCCGCGCCGCGCCGCGCCGCGCCGCGAAGGCGTAGGTAGTCCGGAATCGAACGCCCGCCAAAGTCACTTCTCGCCCGCCGGATCGTCCGAGACCGGCATCCGAAATCGGACAACGGGCAGCGGGGGAATTGATTTCCGGCGGCGTTCGATCTCGGACGATTTGCTGCGGATGACGGGCAACACGACGGGTGCCGCGACGGCGACGGGGGCCGCGGCGGCCGCGATGAACGAGCGAAGACCGTAGGATGCCGCGATGACTGAGCAGGTCCTTTCGACGCGCGCCCTCAACCGCGCGCTCCTCGCCCGCCAACTCCTGCTCGACCGTTCCCCGCTGCCGCTGACTGAGGCAATCGAGCAGCTCGGCGGCCTGCAGACCCAGTACGCCCCGTCGGGTTACATCGGCCTGTGGAGCCGGCTGCGAGACTTCCAGCGAGAGGCGCTTACGGAAGCCCTGGTCGATCGACGAGTCATCCAGGGCACGCTGATCCGGTCCACGATTCACATGGTCTCCGCGGCCGATTGGCCGCTCTTCGCCGCCGGGACGCGGAACGTCCGACGGGACTGGTGGCTCCGGGCCAGTCGGAGCGAGACCAGCAAGATCGATGTCGAGTCCGTCCTCGACCGCGTCCGAAAACTCCTCGCGGAGGGACCTCGGCGCCAGGCCGAGATGGTCAGGCTGCTCGATGCCGAGAGCAATCCCCGGATCGCCTGGATCACGGCCGCCCAGCTGATCGACATGGTCCGGGTCCCGCCGTCCGGCACGTGGGAGCAACGGCGGGCCGATCTATACGGGCTCGCCGAAGACTGGATCGGTCGGTCGAAGGTCACCGAGGACGAGGGCCGGGAGCACCTCGTCCGCCGCTACCTCGGCGGTTTCGGGCCTGCGCCACTGACCGATATCGCCAACTGGGCGGGCATGAAGGTGGGCCTGCTCCGCCCGGTCGTGGAGCGTCTCGAGCTGCACGGGCTGCGGGACGAGAGCGGCCGCGAGCTCCTCGACCTACCGGATGCGCCCCTGCCCGACCCCGACACTCCTGCGCCGGTCCGCTTCCTTCCGACCTGGGACGCGACCCTCCTGGTGCACGCCCGGCGGACGCTCATCCTCCCAGAGGCGTATCGACCGCTCGTCTTCAACACGAAAACCCCGCACTCGGTGCCGACATTTCTCGTCGACGGCGCCGTCGCCGGAACGTGGCGCCACGAGAAGGGCCGGATCGAGATCAGGCCTTTCGGGGACCTCACGAGGTCTGCCCGTCGCGAGGTCGATGACGAAGCGGAGCGCCTCGCCGCCTTCCACGCCGACTGACCTGCGGAGGCGGCGCCGCAGCCAAAGACGCCCCGGTCAGAGCCCCTCGTTTGCCGGGTCGTCGAGGATCATCTGGGCCGCAGCCGCGCGGCGCGCGGCGAATCGTTCCGCGAGTTGCGGGTCACCGACCGCCAGGATCTGGGCCGCGAGCAGCGCCGCATTCTCGGCATTGCCGACGCCAACCGTGGCCACGGGGACGCCCTTCGGCATCTGGACGACGGACAGCAGGGCGTCGAGGCCGTCCATGACGCCGCCCGGCATCGGCAGTCCGACGACCGGCACCGTCGTCTGGGCCGCGAGAACGCCAGGGAGGTGGGCGGCCAGGCCGGCGATCGCGATGAGCACCCCGATCCGGCGTTCAGCGACGGACTCCGCGTAGCGGGTCAGAAGGGCCGGCGCCCGATGGGCGGAGATGACCCGGACCTCCGACTCGACACCGAGCTCGGTCAGGACGACGACCGCCTTGTCGGCCGCGGCCATGTCGGATCGGCTGCCCATGACGATCCCGACTCGCGTGCCCGATGTCTCCGCCACTCCGCGACCTCCATACGATCCGTGCCGATCAGGGTCGCAGTGTAGATGCCCGAGAGAGCTCGTCAGGACTGACGTCGTGGTTCACGCTCGGTAGAATGCCCGGGCGATGCGCGACCACCTCGTCAGATCAGCCAGCCGGGCGGCGATCGGCCTGCTCATCGCGGTCCAGCTGACGCTCGCTGGCCCGGTCGGGCCGGCAAGCGGTCCACAGCCGGTCCTCGCCGCCGACCGCGGTTACGCCGTCGATCTCGCGAGGGGTGGAGATTTCGTCGCCCAGAAGAACCTCGTCCAGTGCGTCGGCGCGAGCATGCAGATGATGCTGAACATCATCGGCTCGGCGGATGACCGCAGCGCCGGGACCCAGCTCCGCCTCCAGAGACTCGCCCGCTCGCTGAGCGGCCCGACACGGCCCGGCTTCGAACGCCACGGGGCCAGCGTTCGTGGCTGGATGGGCGGCCTGAACCAGCTCGCCGCCGGGCCGTACCGGCTCGTCGGCGCGAGCACCCTCGGCGAGGCCATGCGAGCCGCAGCGATGGCGATCCGGACGACCGGCAGGCCGGTCGGGCTGCTCGTCTGGCAAGGGCGCCACGCTTGGGTCATGAGCGGCTTCCGGGCGACCGCCGACCCTCTCACCGACTCCGCCTTCGACGTGACTGCGGCGATCGTTCTCGATCCGCTCTATCCGTTCGGGTCGCGGAAGTGGGGACCCAGTCCCAGGCCGCGCACGGCCCTGAGCGTCGCCGACGTCGGGCGCCAATTCGTGCCGCGCCGATCTGGCACATGGCCAGGTGGCATCGGGATCGACCCCGTATGGTCGCTGGCGTCCTTCAGCGGCAAGTACGTCCTCGTCCTTCCCTATCGCGCGGAGCCCGTCGCTCGGCTTTTCAGCGTGGCGCTCTGATCGCCACGTGACCGACAAGGTTCGGCTCATCCTCGATGTCGATACCGGCATCGACGATTCGCTTGCGCTCCTTTACGCCGCCGCCTCGCCCGAGGTCGAGCTTGTCGCGGTCACCTGCGTGGCGGGAAACGTCGACGCCCGCCAGGTCGCCATCAACACGCTGGCTGTCCTCGAGCTCGCCGGCTGCGGCAACGTCGAGGTCGCTCTCGGGCGAGAG
>DATHGS010000493.1:0-3203 GCA_035490155.1 Candidatus Methylomirabilota bacterium
CGCCGGGCCGGGGAGCAGGCGGCCGCGGTCGCCCGGGCGTCGGCGCTCGTGCCGGGTACGGACCTCTCACTCGTCGACGAGCCGGCGAGCCAGGGCTTCTGGGGGAGCGACTGCCGGGAGGATCCCTGGTCCGTGTCACTCGCCGAGAAGGGCGACCTGCTCGAGAGCGTCACCCGGACGATGCGCGAGCACGGCGCCGACGTCTCCGAGGCCGGCCATCGCATCTGGGATACCCGGAAATGGCTCGTAAGCAGCGAGGGCCACCGGATCGACCAGCACATCGTCGAGTGCGGGGCCTCGATCTCGGCGACGGCCGTCGGCGAGCGCGAGACGCAGGTGCGCAGCTGCCCAGGGATACGCGGTCAATACGGGACCCGTGGCTGGGAGCTCATCCGCGAGCTGGATCTCCCAGGCAACGCGGCCCGCATCGCCGAGGAGGCCCGGGCCCTCTTGGCCGCCGACCAGTGCCCCTCGCTCGACGCAACCGACCTCATCCTCGGCAGCGAGCAGATGGCGCTCCAGATCCACGAGTCGGTTGGTCACGCCGTGGAGCTAGACCGGATCCTCGGCTGGGAGGCGGCCTTCGCCGGGACGTCATGGCTGGAGCTTTCGAAGCTCGGCTCGCTCCGGTTCGGCTCGGAGCTGATGAACGTTACCGCCGACGCGACGCTCCCCGGCGCGCTCGGCAGCTTCGGCTTCGATGACGAGGGTACGCCCGCACATCCCGTCGACATCGTCCGGGACGGCGTCTGGGTCGGGACGCTGAGCGGCCGCGACACCGCGGCACTAGCCGGCAACGGGCGATCGGGCGGAGCGATCCGGGCCGAGGGCTTCAACCGGATTCCGATGGTCCGGATGACGAATGTCGGGCTGTTGCCCGGGACGGACTCGCTCGAGGCGATGATCGTCGCCACCGACGACGGGATCCTGATGGACACGAACCGCTCCTGGTCGATCGACGACAAGCGCCTGAACTTCCAGTTCGGCTGCCAGATCGGCTGGGAGATCAAGGGCGGCAAGCGCGGCCGACTGCTGAAGAATCCGACGTATACGGCGATCAGCCCGCGGTTCTGGGGCTCGCTCGACATGCTTGGCGGGCCGGACGAATGGACGTTCTGGGGGACGCCGAACTGCGGCAAGGGCCAGCCGCAGCAGATCGGCCACACAGGTCACCCGGCGGTCCCGGCGCGGTTTCGTGGGATCCGGGTCGGGGTCAGAGGATGACGACGAGCGACCGACCGATCCCGGCGGGCGCCGACGCCGGGGCTGCCGTCGCGCCGCCATCGACCGCCGACCAGGTCCTGGAGCTCGTCCGCGTGCGCGCCGGATCGGCCGAGGCCGAGGTCGTCGTCACGTCTGGCCTGTCCGCGCTGACCCGCTTCGCGAACAGTTTCATCCACCAGAACGTCGCCGAGGAGACGAGCCACGTCCTGCTTCGGGTCGCCCTCGACGGGCACGTGGCCTCCGTCAGTTTCGACGGGCCGCCCGACGCTGAGCACCTCGGACGCCTGGCCGACGACGCGTTCGAGGCGGCGCGCGCCCAGCCGCTGGATCCCGATTGGCCGGGGCTGACGCCACCGACGCCGGGTCTGGCAGTCGAACACTGGGATGACGCCACGGCGGTCGCGTCGCCGGACGAGCGGGCGCGATGGGTCCGTGATTTTGTCGACGCGGCGGGCGGCCTCGAGACCGCCGGCTTCTGCTCGACGAGCGCGTCGGTCGCGGCCTTCCAGAACAGTGCCGGACAGCGGCTCACGGGTCGGACCACGCACGCGACTCTCGACGGGATCGCCCGCTCCGGGTCGGCGGACGGCGCCGCGCGAAAGACCTCCGTCCGTCTCGCGGACCTCGACGGTTCGGCGATGGGCGACCGCGCCACGACGAAAGCGCGAACCGCGAGCGTCCCGACCGACCTGGAGCCGGGTCGATACGAGGTGATCCTAGAACCCGAATGCGTCAGCAATCTCCTGTCGTTCCTGCTCATCCACGGCTTCAACGGGAAGGCCGTCGAGGACGGTCGGTCGTTCGTGAGGCTCGGCGAGCGGCAGTTCGACCCGTCGATCACGTTGCGCGACGACGTGACCGACCCGGCGATGGTCGGCATCCCGTTCGATGTCGAGGGGACACCAAAGCGCCCGCTCGACCTCGTCTCGGCCGGAGTCACGAGCGGCCTGCTGCACAATCGGCGCACCGCGCGGAAGGCGGGAACTAAGAGCACCGGCCACGCGGTCGAGGGCGGCGGGCCGTTCGGGGCTCTCGGCGCGAACTTCGTGCTGTCGGCTGGCGCCGCGAGCACGGATGAGCTCATCGCGAGTGTCGGTCGCGGCCTCCTGGTGACCGACTTCTGGTACACGCGGATCCTCGACCCGAAGACGCAGGTCGTGACCGGTCTGACCCGCAACGGTGTCTGGCTCGTCGAGGGCGGCCGGATCGTCCGGCCAGTCACGAACCTGCGGTTCACGCAGTCGTTCGTCGAAGCGCTGGCGCCCGGCGCCGTGCGCGCGGTTGGCTCGGAGCAGGCCCTCCTGTTCGGCGGCTGGGACAGCGTCTACCTGGTCCCCGCATTGCACCTCGCGTCATGGAACTTCACCGGTGGCGCCAAGGGCTGATCGCGGGTCCTCGTTTGTCCCCTCGGGCGGCCTGTCGGTCTCAATGCTGCTCCCACCGGCAAAACGCCGGTCAGGACTGCGTCAAGCGCCGGAATCGGGCAGGATCGGGGCACCGGGCGCGCTCGGCCGCGCTCAGAACGCCAGCTTCGGTGCGCTTTGCGGCCAGCCATGTCCTCCAAGGCCACTCCCAATCCAGAAAGTGCCGGTGGGAGCAGCACGACCGGGCTCAGGTGCGCCGGCCCGGCTGATCGCGGATTGCCGCAAGCGCGACAATCGACCGATGACGACCGATATCGACTACGGCGCCTTCGATGCGCTCACCTTCGACTGCTACGGCACCCTGATCGACTGGGAGACTGGCATCCTCGCGGGGCTGCGCGCGGCCCTGGACCCGCGTGGCGTCGACCGCCCGGACGACGAGCTGCTCGAGGCGTATGCCGCCACCGAGGCCGCCATCGAAGAAGGACCGTACCTCCGCTACCGCCAGATCCTCGCGCATTCGATCCAGATCGTCGGGGAAGAGCTCGAGACGACCATCTCCGACGCGGACGCAGCCACATTCGGTAGCTCGGTCACCGACTGGCCGGCCTTCCC
>DATHGS010000494.1:0-3199 GCA_035490155.1 Candidatus Methylomirabilota bacterium
TGCAACGAACGCGCGGATGGCCAGCAGGTGCTTGATCTCATCCACGGTCCAGCCGCTTTCGGCCGGGTGGAGGCCGTTCAGGTAGGCCACCAGGTTGCCTGCCTCCGTGGACGACAGTCCGCGGATCTTCAGGAGTCGATAGGCGCTGTCGACGCTTCCGGCCGCCTCGAGGGCCGCGGATCCGCCGAGCATCGCGCCCGGGGTCGGGGTCGGGGTCGTGTCGCGTGGATGGATCATCATCTCGGTGCTCCTTGGGCCGCTCGGGGGGCCGTCGAGGGCGCGCCCGCCAGCGCAGGATTCGGTGGCGGGGAGCTGACGACGTGGCCGTTGTTGATCAGTTGCCCTGCCACATCGACCACGACGTTGCTCGGGATCGCGAAGCCGATCCCGGCCGCCGGCGTGTTGCCGAACTCGGGATCCAGGGCCGCCAGGGTGGGGATGCCGACGACCTCGCCGGCCAGGTTGACCAGGGCGCCGCCGCTGTTGCCGGGATTGATCTCGGCGCTCGTCTGGATGACGTTGGGCAGCGTGACGGTGCTGGACTCCGGCACCTGCCGGTCGACCGCGCTGACGATGCCCTGGGTGACGCTGCTCTGGAAACCGAGGGGGTTGCCGACGGCGAGGACGATGTCGCCTACCACCAGGGTCGAGAAGTCTCCAAAGGTGGCCGGCTTGAGATTCGTGGCCGCCACGTGGATCACCGCGATGTCGCCTGCTGGATAGGTTCCGACCAGCGTGCCGGGAAGCTTCTGTCCGTCTGCGAGAGTGACGGTGAATTTGGTGCTCCCCTCGACGACGTGATTGTTGGTGACGATGTCGCCCTTGGTGTCGAACACGACGCCAGAGCCGAGGCCGTCGGCGGTCTCGATGACCACGACCGACGGGCTGACGTTGCCGACGACACGGACGAAGTCGTTCTGCAGCGCCGCGGCGACTGCGGGTGATGCCGCAGCGGACGGTGCCGGCGTCGCACTGCCTTGTGGCGTGCCGGACGGGGTCGCGCCCGCACCGCACGCGCCAACGAGGAGTGCCGCGCCGAGCAGCAGGGCACCGAGGACGGGCGTTACCGCCAAATCGGTATTCGATGTCCTGGTGAGCGAAATGCGTGAGATCTGGTTCATCCCTGTTCCCCTTTTCGATGTCGTGAGTCAGTTGCTCTGGATCTCGTTGCAGACCGGAGTGCCGGCAAGGTCAGGGGATGCAGCACAACGCTCGCTGGCGAGCGTTGCCGGATCCTGGCCGCCGAGGACATCGGGCTGTTGGTCCGCGGCCTGCACCCACGCTTCGAGTGACTGGCAGCTGGCGATGGCGCCGTCGATGGTGCTGACCGTGTCCGAATCGGGGTCGAGCGCGATCGCCTGGGCGAACGCCTGGTCGCAGGTCGCCTGGTCGGCATCTGCCGCCTGACCCACGCTCGAGGCGCTCCCGCATCCGGTCACGAGCGCGCCGAGGATGCCAAGCATCAGCACTGTCCTCGCCACGATCCTCATAACCTGTCTCCCTGTCTGTTCGACGGATCCGCGGCGGGTCCACTGCGGAGCCCGATGGGCGCGGATCTCGATCACAGGTTCGCGTCCGGGAGCGGCTGTGTCGTCGCAGACAGCACCCGTTTTCGACCCCAGCCGGTGGCCAATCTCTTTTCCTGCTGGCATCAATGCGCGACGAGCGTGGTTCAGCGATGCTGGTCGAGATGAAAAGCATGTCTGGCGCAGGAAAGCTGCGCATCGTGATCGTTGATGACAGTCGTCATTTCCTGGATGCCGCCCGCGGCGTCCTGGAGCGCGACGGGTTCACCGTCGTCGGCGTTGCATCCTCGAGCACGGAAGCGCTGCAGCTCGCGCGTGACGCGCGTCCGGACGCGATCCTTGTCGATATCGATCTCGGGGACGAGAGCGGACTCGACCTCGCGCGCGAATTGGCCTCGTCGGACGCGGCGCCAGTGGTCCTGATCTCCGCTTACCCAGAGTCGGAGCTCGCCGATCTCATCAATGCCAGCCCGGCGGTGGGGTTCGTGTCCAAGTCCCAGCTGTCGGGAGGCATCATCCGGAGCCTCATCGCTCCCGAGTTCGGTCCTGGCTGACGCTCGGCGCACCTGGCGCCGGTCTCCCGTCGAACGGGATCCTGGCCACGATCGACGTTCCCTTCCCGGCACGGCCTGAGATCGTCATCGTGCCGCCGAGCGCGGCGACACGGTCCTGGAGACCGACCAGGCCGGAACCCCGGGTCGGGTCCGCGCCCCCGATCCCGTCGTCGCGGACAGCCAGCTCGATGACAGAGTCGCTGGCCCGTAGGTCGACCTGGACCACCGACGCCTGCGCGTACTTGGCGACGTTGGTGAGGGCCTCCGAGACGACGTAGTAGGCGGCCACTTCGATCCGTTCGGGCAAGCGCTGGTCGATCTGGAGATCCAGCTCGACGGGGATCGGGCAGCGGCGGGCGAGGGTCTTGATCGCGGGCTTGAGACCACCCTTCGAGAGGATCGCCGGATGGATCCCACGTGAGATCTCCTGCAAGTCCTCGACCGCATCGGTCAGTCCCTTGGCGGCATGGGAGAACATCGCCCGCTCCTCGACCGCGTCGGCCGGCACGCGCGCCTCGGCGGCACGCATCTCGATGGCAAGCGAGACCAGTCCCGCGAGATCGCGGCGCAGCTGTTCATCAGCCAGAGCGCGGTCGAATATCACCTCCGAAAGGCGTTCCGGAAGCTCGATGTGACGTCTCGCACGCAGCTCGCCAACCGACTCCGGTAGGCGTGCTGCTGCTGGCCAGGCGGCGCGCGCCCGCGCCGCTACCCGGTAGCGGGTAGCGCAGAAGTCCGGGCAGCAACCGCGTGCGACGCCCGCTAGCCTCGATGCGGTTCCCGTCCTCGTCTGCGACCTTCAGATGGATAGCCCAGCCCACTGAAGGAGGCGCACAAATGACCACGGAACGGAAGCACGATGCCCGCGCCAGAGGCACGCGGATCGCAGCCGGGTTGTTCGGCATCGCGGTGTTCGCACTGGCAGCCGCGGGCTGCTCTATGGGTACCGCCGGCTATGTGGCCCCGACGACGCCGCCAGCCGCCGCGGCGCCCGCCACGGGCCAGGCGATCACTGCGCAGCCCACGTCGCTGGGCGTGATCCTGGTCGATGGCAGCGGCCGCACCGTCTACGAGTTCGCCAACGACACGAACGGGACGTCGGCATGCATCGGGGCGTGC
>DATHGS010000495.1:0-2670 GCA_035490155.1 Candidatus Methylomirabilota bacterium
GATGGCCTCGCCGGCAAGCCCTCACTCATAGCGGCCACCGGCGGAACGGCCCGCCACTCCCTCGCGGTCGAGCACGCCCTCCGCCCGCTGTTCGCGTACCTGAACGCGGCGGTCGTCGCGACCGGTGTATACGCGGCGGCCGAGGACTGGGGCGGCGGTGGCGTGACTGCCGATGGCAGCCTCGTCGAGCGGATCGATCGCGCCGCGCGCGAACTCGCCGCCGCCATGGCCGCGCGCCAGCACCAGGTGCCGACCGATCGGTTCGAGACACCCGTCCCGTTCGAGCAGCTCCTCCGGTCGGACTCCGCGCCCGACTGACCTCGGCGACCAGCGCCTGAGGAACTCGCGCACGCCGGTTGGTTCGTGGCGCGCCGAGGGTTGTGCGCGTTCGTAGAATTGGATGACAGTCGCGATCGCAGCGGTGCAGACCTCATCAACGCCGGGGAGCACCGTCCCGTCGCGCGCCCAGGGAGGACGACATGCTCCGACGATTGAGCTACCGCCTGCTGGTCCTCGTTTCGGCCGTTGCGTTGCTGAACGCGCTCGTTGGGCCGGCGCTCGCCGCGTCGAATGCGCGCGTGACGAACGACGGGTCGGCCAACAGCTATGCCCGGTACGACGGCGGGACCGACGCCGCGCTGACCGCGTGCAGCACGGGTCGGCGGCCCCAGAACGAGCCGACCGTGGCCGTGGATCCGCACAACGTCGACGTTATCGCGGCCGGCTCCAACGACTACTGCCTGCAGACGACCGGGGGGGATGTGTGGGCCGGCTACTACCGCTCGACCGATGGTGGTGGGACCTGGTCGAACAGCCTCGTCCCGGGCTATCCGGGAGATACCTCGCCCGCCGGCTCGGCCTCGGGGACGTCCGGCGTCTGCAACGCCGCCGGCGACCCAACCCAGTCATTCGACAACAGTGGCCGGCTCTTCTACGGCTTCATCTGCTTCAACCGAGCGAAGCCGTCGAACGGCAACTTCTACGTGGCCACGTATGAGAACGATGGTGCCGACTACGTTCGCACCACGGCCGTCGCGACGGGGACGCCGTCGGTCTGGGGCATCTTCAACGATAAGGTCAACCTCGTCGTCGACCAGACGTCCGGGCCACGGTCCGGCACGATCTATGTCGGCTGGGTCAAGTACCCAGGCCAGGCGGCGAACAACGTGCTCCAGGTCGCGCGCTCGACCGACCACGGCGTGTCCTTCTCGAAGCCCGTTCGCGTATCGCAGGGACTGGGCGAAGAGCAGTTTGCGGACCTAGCGGTTGGTCCGGATGGCAGCCTCTACGCGACCTGGCGGATCTTCGCCCACCAGAAGTCGACGTCGGTCGACATCTGGACGGCCAAGTCGACCGATGGCGGCCTCACGTTCTCCAACCCCGTCAGGATTGCCACAGCGATCAGCGCCTTTGACGGCGAGGCCTTCGACCAGGCTGGCGCGTGCGGTGACGGCCCATTCACCTGCGCCAGCGGTCTCACCTACCCGCGGTTCGCAAGTCTCGCCGCGATCGCGGCGGACGCCTCTGGCGTCCACGTCGTCTGGAACGGGCGCCTGCCCTCGGGTCAGAGCAAGGTGTTCGTTCGAAATTCGCCGGACGGGCTGTCGTGGCCCACGGCTGTCGCCCAGGTCGACGCCATCGCCGCCGGGCATCAATGGTTCCCGGACATCGCGTCAGCGGACGGCACGATCACCGCGATCTTCTACGATTCGCGGGCGGATCCGGCGTACTCGCCTGACCGCCCCTCCGGCAACGCCGCGACCGGCGCGAACAGCGGGAACGTCGTGAACGTCGTTGCCGCGCACTCGACCGACGGCGGCGTGACCTGGACCGAGGCCACCGCCAACACGGCCGGGAGCAACCTCAACTGGGAACAGTTCGGATCCCGACGCTCATCGTTCATGGGCGATTACATCTACGTCTCGGCCGTTCCGGGTCGCGTAGTCGGGGCCTGGACCGACACGCGGGACGTGGTCCCGGGCGCGGACCCGCGCGAGACGGGCGCGTCCGACGACGCCGACGGCTTCGACGTCTTCCAGGGCGGTTGTGTATACACGCCGAACGACATCAACGCGCCGTCCTATTCATCGCCTTTGATCAGTGATGCCTGCCTGTCCCAGGGAGGCCTCGACTCGAACATCTACGCCGGAGGTCTGTAGCCGCGGACCGCGGATTCACTCGGCAAAGATGTAGCGACTCAGGAACGCGTTCCGGAACTTGCCGGTCGGGTCGTGCCGTTCGAGGAGCGCGGCAAACTGCGGCAGCTTCGCGTAGGACGACCGGACGGTTTCGGGCGCCATCGTGAAGATCTTGCCCCAGTGCGGACGAGGATCGAATGGCGCCAGGGCCTTCTCGATGTCCGGGAGAACCCGCCGAACCGCGCCCCAATCGGGCTGCCAGGTGAAGTGGAAGGCGACCGACGCCCGACCGAAGGCCGTGCTCATCCACAGGTCGTCTGGCGCGATCGTCCGCACCTCGGAGATCTGGAGCACCGAGGAGAACCGGTCGCGAATGCCGTCGATGGCGAGCAGGGCATCGGGCGCATGCTCGCGCGGAATCAAGTACTCGGTCTGCAGCTCCGCCCCGCTGCTCGGCATGTGATCCATCCGGAAATGCGGCAGCCGTTCGTGCCACGGACCGGGGACGCCGAGCTGCTCCGTGAGCGCCGCG